>SEEY01000478.1 GCA_004211235.1 Rubrivivax sp. | reverse complement strand
GGCCGAGGGCCCCGCCGTACTCCAGCAAGGCCCGCGTCGGCGACTGCGACGCAGGCCTTGCTGGAGTACGGCGGGGCCCTCGGCCTGGCCTTCCAGGTCGTCGACGACATCCTCGACGTGACGCAGGAATCGCATGTGCTCGGCAAGACCGCCGGCAAGGATCAGGACGCGAACAAGCCGACCTACGTCAGCGTGCTGGGCATTGCCGCGGCGCGCAAGCTGGCGCAGGAGCTGCGCGGCGAAGCGAAGCGGGCCTTGGCCGCGAGCGGCCTGGCCGATGTCAGCCACCTGAGCCTGCTGGCCGACTCGGTCGTCGAGCGCGTCAATTAACCGGAAGCTGCCGCATGGACTACACGCTGCTGAACAGCATCGACAGCCCGGCCGACCTGCGCCGCCTGCCGCGCACGGACCTGAAGAAGGTGGCCGACGAACTGCGCGCCTACGTGCTCGAGAGCGTCGCCCAGACCGGCGGCCATCTTGGCTCCAACCTCGGCACCGTCGAGCTCACGGTGGCGCTGCACTATGTCTTCAACACGCCGGAAGACCGGCTGGTCTGGGACGTGGGTCACCAGACCTATCCGCACAAGGTGCTGACCGGCCGGCGTGAACGCATGGGATCGCTGCGCCAGCTGGGCGGCATCAGCGGCTTCCCGCGGCGCGACGAGAGCGTGTACGACACCTTCGGCACCGGCCATTCGTCCACCAGCATTTCGGCGGCGCACGGCATGGCCATGGCCGCCAAGATCAAGGGTGAGAGCCGCAAGGCCGTGGCCATCATCGGCGACGGATCGATGACGGCCGGCATGGCCTTCGAGGCCCTGAACAACGCGGGCGTGGCCCATGGCGGCCTGCTCGGCGACGTGCTCGTCATCCTCAACGACAACGACATGTCGATCAGCCCGCCGGTCGGGGCGCTCAACAAGTATCTGGCCCGCCTGATGAGCGGCAGCATTTACGCCGCCGCACGCGAAGGTGCCAAGAGCGTGCTGAAGAACACGCCGCTCTACGAGTTCGCACGCAAGTTCGAGGAGCACACCAAGGGCATGGTCGTGCCGGGCACGATCTTCGAGGAGTTCGGCTTCAACTACGTCGGCCCGATCGACGGCCATGATCTGGAATCCCTGGTGCCGACGCTCGAGAACCTGCGCGACAAGAAGGGTCCGCAGTTCCTGCACATCGTCACGAAGAAGGGCTCCGGCTACAAGCTGGCGGAGGCGGACCCGGTCAAGTACCACGCGGCCGCCGGCAAGTTCGACCCGGCCGTGGGTTTCGTCAAGCCCGCCACGCCGCCCAAGACCACCTTCACGCAGGTCTTCGGCGAGTGGCTGTGCGACATGGCCGAGGCCGACCCGCGCCTCGTCGGCATCACGCCGGCCATGCGCGAAGGCTCGGGCATGGTGGAGTTCCACAAGCGTTTCCCGCAGCGGTATCACGACGTCGGCATCGCCGAGCAGCACTCGGTCACCTTCGCCGCCGGCCTGGCCTGCGAAGGGCTCAAGCCGGTCGTCGCGATCTACTCGACCTTCCTGCAGCGCGCCTACGACCAGTTGATCCACGACGTGGCCATCCAGAACCTGCCGGTGCTGTTCGCGCTCGACCGCGCGGGCCTCGTCGGGGCCGACGGCGCCACGCATGCCGGCAACTACGACATCGCCTACTCGCGCTGCATCCCGAACATGGCGGTGCTGACGCCCGCCGACGAGGATGAGTGCCGCCAGGCGCTCTACACCGGCTTCATGCACAACGGCCCGGTGACGGTGCGCTACCCGCGCGGTGCCGGCGCCGGCGTCGTGCCGGTGAAGGCGATGACCGCTCAGGCCTGGGGCAGGGGCGAGGTGCGCCGCGAGATTCAGAACAACGGCAAGCGCATCGCCATCCTGGCCTTCGGCACGCTGCTCTACCCGGCGCTGGAAGCCGCCGAGCGCCTGGACGCGACGGTGGCCAACATGCGTTTCGTCAAGCCGCTGGACGTGGACCTCGTCGCGGAGCTTGCGCGCACGCACGACGCCCTCGTCACGGTCGAGGACGGCTGCCTGATGGGCGGCGCCGGCAGTGCCGTGACCGAAGCCTTGAACGCCGCCGGGCTGGCCGTGCCGGTGCTGCAGCTCGGCCTGCCGGACGAGTTCGTCGAACATGGCGACGTGGCCAAGCTGATGAGCCTGTGCGGGCTGGACGCCGCCGGCATCGAGGCCAGCATCGTCAAGCGCTTCGGCGCGAGGCCGACGGTGGTGCGCTCGACCGCAGTGCGCTGAGCAGGCGGTCCACCAGCGGCTGCGCCGGGCGGTGCAGCGGGATCAGCGCGCTGATGCGGTAGGGAATCGACACGGCGAGCGGCCGCACGATAAGGCCGGCGCTGGCGCACGCCGCGGCCGTCAGCGGATTGACGATGGCCAGGCCCAGGCCGGCGCGAACCAGCTCGCAGACCGCCACGGCGCTGTGCGTCTGCAGGCGCAGGCGGCGTGCAACGCCGGCCGCGTCGAAACGTGCATCGATCTCGCGTCGATAGGGATCGTCTTCGGCCAGGCTGATGAAGTCCTGCCCGGCGAAATCCTTCAGCGCCAGCCGCCCGCGCGACGCGAGCGCATGGCCGGCCGGCAGCACGGCGACTTCATCCGCCTCCAGCACCGGCTCGACGCGCACGCCCGGCAGCGGCGTCGCCTGCTCGGCCAGGCCCAGGTCGAAACGCTGCTCGCCCATCCACGCATCCAGCAGCGGCGGCTCTGCCGGCGTGATGGAGACCCGTGCGGCGGGGTGATCGGCCAGCAGCGCCGCGAGCGCGCCGGGCAGGAGCGCGTGGCTCAGCGCTGGCAGGCTCAGCACGCTCAACTCGGTGTCTTCCGAGCGGCCGAGCGCCTGGGCGCGCTCGATGACGCGGGCCAGGCCCTGGAAGCTGCGCTCCACCTCGTCGAACAAGGCCCGCGCCCGCGCCGTGGCCTTCAGCCGGCCGCGTTCTCTCTCGAAGAGGGCGTAGCCCAGCAACTGCTCCAGCCGGGCGAGGTCACGCGAGAGGGTGGGCTGCGAGGTGTGCAGCAGCGCGGCGGCAGCCGTGACGCTGCCGGCCGTCATGACGGCGCGGAAGACTTCGATGTGGCGGTGCTGGATATCCATATCAGGAATGGATTGTCCAACGACAAATTGCAATTTGATTGAATAGGTGCCGACGGGCATGCTGCGACGCATGACCAAGCCCTTGCCCACCGCCCTGACCACCGCCCGCCTGCAGGCGCTCGCCGCCGAACACGGCACGCCGCTGTGGGTCTACGACGCCGCTACCATCCGCGCCCGCGCCGCGTCGCTGAAGCAGTTCGATGTGGTCCGCTTCGCGCAGAAGGCCTGCTCCAACATCCACATCCTGAAGCTGCTGCGTGAGGCGGGCGTCAAGGTCGACTCGGTGTCGCGCGGCGAGATCCTTCGGGCGCTCGCGGCAGGCTACGAAACCGGCGGCGACGAGATCGTCTTCACCGCCGACCTGTTTGACCATGCGACGCTTTCCACCGTCGTGGAGCACCGCATCCCGGTCAATGCCGGCTCCATCGACATGCTCCACCAGCTCGGCGCGGTGTCGGCTGGCCACCCGGTCTGGCTGCGCATCAACCCCGGCTTCGGCCATGGTCACAGCCACAAGACCAACACCGGCGGCGAGCACAGCAAGCACGGCATCTGGCACGCCGACCTTGCCGAGGCGCTGGCCGCCATCCGCCGGCACGGGCTCAAGCTGGTCGGCCTGCACATGCACATCGGCT
>SEEY01000477.1 GCA_004211235.1 Rubrivivax sp. | reverse complement strand
ATTTCGATGCAGGCCAGCACCTGCTGGCCGGGCTCGGTGATGCGGCGCAGCCGCTTGCCATGCCGCGAGAAGATGTCGACGCCGAGTTCCTCCTCCAGCTCCAGGATGGCCTTGGACACGCCGGGCTGCGACGTGAACAGCGCCTTGGCCGTCTCGGTCAGGTTGAGATTGCGACGGGCGGCTTCCTGGACGAAGCGGAACTGATGCAGGTTCATTCGAAGACTGAAAGGCAGGCCTGGCCGATGGCCTCGAGCACCGCATCCTGATCGCCGAGCGGCGCATGGAGCTGCCACTCGACGGCGTCGCCATGCTGCGCATGCAGGCGCTCCAGAAGCAGCGGGATGTCACGCCGCACGTGGCCGCCGGTGCCGAGGAAGAGCGGCAACACGTGCACGCGCGTGCAGCCCGCGGCGGCGAGCTCGGCGGCCGCTTCCTCCATGCCCGGCGTCATGAATTCGAGATAGGCCATCACCAGCGGCGTGCCCGGCCGCGCAGCGCGCAGCCGCTCGGAGACGATCTCGAAGGGCCGCGCCCAGGCGGGGTCGCGAGCACCATGGGCGAACAGCAGCAGTCCTTCTTTCATCGGTATCTCACAAGCCAGGTGAAGGCCGCCATCGACAGGCCCATGTAGATCAGGCTCGGCGTTGCCGCCACGGCCCAGGGCGTCCAGTTCTTCAGCAGGCCGAGGTGGCCCGCGACGTTGTTCAGCAGCACGAAGCTGATCCCGAGCATGATGCCGCCGAAGACCTTGAGGCTGATGCCGCCGGCGCGTGCATGCAGGTAGGCGAAGGGCAGGGCCAGCGCCACCATCACGAAGCAGGCGAAGGGATAGAAGGCCTTGCGCCAGAACTGGATGTTGTGGGCCTGGGCGGACTGCTCCTGGGCCGAGAGGTGGGCGGTGTAGCGATACAGCTCCATCGTCGACATCGACATGGCCGGCAGCACCGCCGCGGCAATGACGCCGGCATGCAGCGAGCTCTGCCAGTCGAGCCGGTCGAGCTGCTGCTCGGTGACGACGATGTTGCCCACCGTGCTGCTCGCGGCGCCGATTGCGCCCGGGTTCCAGGTCGTGCGCTTGACGGTGTGCAGATGCCACAGGCCCTGTGCATCCACGTCGACCGTGCCGGCCTCCGTGCGGGACAGCAGCCGGCCCTCCTCATCGAACTCGAAGATGCGCACGTCCTCCAGTGCGCCGCCAGCGCCGACGCGGCCGACCTTGACCGAGTAGCTGCGGTCCTGGCCGTCGACCTTGCGGTGATCCTTCAACCAGGCGCCGCGTTTCGTCGGGCTGGCATCACGGTTGGCATGGGCGCGCATCTCGTCGCTGCGGCGCTCGAACTCCGGCGCCACGTAGTCACCGACGACGAAGGTCAGCACCGCAAACACGGCGGCCAGGCCGGCCAGCAGCTCCAGCGCCCGCGCCGGGCCCAGGCCGCCGGTACGCAGGATGGTGAACTCGCTGCTCTGGGCGAGGCGGGCCAGCGCGACGATGGCGCCGATCAGCACGGCGATCGGGAACAGCTCATAGAAGTTGCTCGGCACTTCCATCAGGGCCAGCAGCGCGGCCTGCCCCGCACCGGCGCCGATGCGCGTCATGCGCTCGATCTCGGTGACGAAGTCGAAGAAGAAGTCGAGTGACAGGAAGCCCAGCGTGACCAGCACGACGGAACCGACGATGTCCTTGTAGAGCAGGCGGCGGACGGTTTTCATGACTGCTCTCCGGCGCCCGGTGCGGCCGCCCTCATGCCGCGGCCCCCTTCAGGCGTCGACGCAGGCAGAAGCGGTTGCCGTTGTCGCGCAGCCAGATGACGGCCAACGCCAGGAAGAGGGCGCTGCCGTGGACGGCCGCAAGTGCGCTCGGCAAGGCCATGCGTCCGTTGCCGACCCAGGACTGCGACAGGTTGATCAGGTTGAAGTAGACGACGAAGGCCAGCAGCGCGAACAGCAGGTTCCAGTTGTTGGCACGGCGCGGGTTCGAGGCGGCCAGGCCGACGCCGAGCAAGGCCATGTTGATGCCGCAGAAGATCATGCCGAAGCGCCATGCCAGCTCACCCTGGTTCTTCGGCGTGGGTGTGCGCAACAGGTCCAGCGTGGCCGTCGCCTTGGGCGGGAGCTGGTTGGCGTTTGCCAATGCAGGGGTGTCGGTGATGACCTTGTACTGCTCGAAGCGCGCCAGGCTCTTTTCGCCCGTCTTGAGCTGGGTTTCGCTGCGCTGGCCGTGGTTGAGCACGAGGTAGCGCTCGTCCCCCTCCATCTGCAACTTGCCGCGCGATGCCGTCGTCACGGACTCGCGGTCGTGCTGGTTGGCCAGGATGAAGACATTGCGCCCGGTGGCGGCGTCATCCCCGTCACGCTCGATGAAGAACACGCGGCTGCCGTCGCGCGAGCTCTGGAACTGCCCTGGCGCGACCCGGGAGAGGTCGCCGCGGCTCTGGTAGCGGTCGCGCAGTTCGGCACTGTTCTGGTTGCCCCAGGGCCAGATGACGAGTTCCAGCACGACGACGGCCAGCAGCACCGGCCAGGCCATGCGCAGCACGGGCCGCGCAAAGGCGGACAGCGCAACGCCGCTGGCGAACCAGATCGTCATCTCGGACTCGCGGTAAAAGCGGCCCAGCGTGAGCACGATGGCCACGAACAGCGACAGCGTCAGCATGGGCGCCAGGTTGGAAATGGTCGTGTAGCCCATCAGCAGCACGACGTCCTGCGGCGCGATGTTGCCGCCGGCGGCCTGGCCCAGCATCTTGATCAACGTCAGCGTCAGCACGATGGTGAGGATGACCACGAGCGTGACCCCGAAGCTTTTCGCCAACTCTGATCGCGTGGATGAATCGAATAACATCAAACGCACTCTTTTCTACTTCAGGTCATTATGGACTTCAAGGTTCAAACCACAGGGCTGGAGGCACTCGCTACCGCGGGCGCTGACGCTCTCATCGTGGTGCTTGGCGGCGACTCGCTGCCTCAGGGTCTGGATGCCGCCGTCGCCAAACATGCGCAGGCTGCGATCAAGCTCGGCGACTTCACGTTGAAGGCCGGTCAGGCCATCACGCTGACATCGGCCGACGGCCTCAAGGCGCCCCGGCTCGTGCTGGCCGCCAGCGGCAAGACGACGCTGGCCGCTGCCCGCTCCGCACTGGCCTCGGGCCTGGCGCAGATCAAGTCGCGCGGCGTTGTCAGTGCAGCGGTGACGTTTGCTGGCTTTGCGGATGAACTCGCCGAATCCCTTGCCGAGCAGGCCGTGCTGGCGGCCACCGATGCGGTCTACCTGTATCGCCACACCAAGCCGAGCGCTCCCGCGGCGCCCAAGCTGGCCAAGGTGACCCTGGTCGTCGGCAAGGACAGCCAGAGGGCAGCGAAGTCCGGCCTGGCGCGTGGCGAAGCCATCGCCGCCGGGATCGAACTGGCCCGTGAATGCGCCAACCGCCCGGCCAACTACGCGACGCCGACCTATCTCGGCCAGGTCGTGCAGGAGATCGGCAAGGCGCATGGGCTGAAGGTCGACGTGCTGGACAGGAAGGCCGTCGAGAAGCTCGGCATGGGCAGCTTCCTGGCCGTCGCACAGGGCTCGGACGAGCCGTTGCGCTTCATCGTCGCCCGCTACGAAGGCGCTGCCAAGACGGTCGCGCCGGTCGTGCTGGTCGGCAAGGGCATCACCTTCGACACCGGCGGCATCTCGCTGAAGCCCGGTGCCGAGATGGACGAGATGAAGTTCGACATGGGGGGCGCCGCCGGCGTCATCGGTGC
>SEEY01000476.1 GCA_004211235.1 Rubrivivax sp. | reverse complement strand
GACGTGAGCCCATGAGCGGGTTGGCCATCGACGTCAAAGGACTCAGCAAGTCCTACTCGGGCCGCAAGGTCGTCGACGACGTGACGCTGCAGGTCGCCACCGGCCGCATCGTCGGCTTCCTCGGGCCCAACGGCAGCGGCAAGACCACATCGCTGCGCATGCTCTGCGGCCTGCTGACGCCCGATGCCGGCGAAGGCCAGGTGCTGGGGCTGGACTTCCGCCGCCAGGCGCCCGACGTGAAGCGCCAGGTCGGCTACATGACGCAGAAGTTCGGCCTCTATGAAGACCTGTCCATCCGCGAGAACCTCGACTTCGTCGCGCGGCTGTTCTCGATGGCCAACCGGCGCGAGGCCGTCGACGGCGCGCTGGAACGTCTCGGCTTGAAGACACGCGAGAAGCAGCTCGCCGGGTCGCTGTCCGGCGGCTGGAAGCAGCGCCTGGCGCTCGCCGCCTGCCTGCTCCACCAGCCGCGCCTGCTGCTGCTGGACGAGCCCACCGCCGGCGTCGACCCCAAGGCGCGCCGCGAGTTCTGGGACCAGATCCACCAGCTCGCGCAGGAGGGCATCACCGTGCTCGTGTCCACGCACTACATGGACGAGGCGGAACGCTGCGACGAGCTGGTCTACATCGCCTACGGCCATGTGCTGGCGCGCGGCAGCGCCGCGTCCATCGTCGCCGCGTCCGGCGCCAAGGACCTGGAGGACGCCTTCGTCAGGCTCGTCGACCAGGCCACCGACAACTTCTCGGCATCGCACTGATGCAAGCCCTGGCCCGCACCTTCGCCATCGCACTGAAGGAGGTGCAGCAGATGCTGCGCGACCGCCTGACGTTCGCGATGGCGGTGGGCGTGCCCATCCTGCAGCTGGTGCTGTTCGGCTACGCGATCAACACCGACCCCAAGGGCCTGCCGACGGCCATCGTCAGCCAGGACACGAGCCCGATGGCGCGCAGCCTCGTTGGGGCGCTGCAGACGAGCGGCTATTTCCGCGTCGTCGCAAGCGGCATCTCGGAGGCGCGCGGCGACGACCTGCTGCAGCGCGGCGAGATCCAGTTCCTCGTCGTCGTGCCGGACGACTTCGGCGCCCGCGTCGTGCGCGGCGAGAAGCCCGTCGTGCTGATCGCAGCGGATGCCACCGACCCTTCGGCCGGCAGCAACGCGATGGCCGCCCTGGGCCCGCTCGGCCTGACGGCGCTGAACCGTGACCTGCGCGGCGCCCTGGCGGCCCGTGCGCCGCAGCCGCCGCCCTTCGAGGTGCGCGTGCAGCGCCGCTACAACCCCGAGGGCCTGAGCCGCTACAACATCGTGCCGGGGCTGGTGGGCACCATCCTGACGATGACCATGGTGATGCTGACCTCGCTGGCCATGACGCGCGAACGCGAGCGCGGCACGATGGAGAACCTGCTGGCCACGCCGGTGCGGCCCATCGAGGTGATGGCCGGCAAGATCCTGCCCTACGTCGTGCTCGGCTATGTGCAGCTGGGCGTCATCCTCGGCGCGGCCTTCCTGCTGTTCAGCGTGCCCATGGTGGGCAGCGTCGCGCTGCTGCTGGCGATGATCGGCGTGTTCATGCTGGCCAACCTGGGCGTGGGCTTCACGTTCTCGACGCTGGCGCGCAACCAGCTGCAGGCGCTGCAGCTGACGTTCTTCTTCTTCCTGCCGTCGATGCTGCTGTCGGGGTTCATGTTCCCGTTCCGCGGCATGCCCGGCTGGGCGCAGGGGCTGGGCGAGGTGCTGCCGCTGACGCATTTCCTGCGCATCGTCCGCGGCGTCATGCTCAAGGGCTCGGGCGCGGCCGAGCTGCTGCCCGAGGTCTGGCCGATGCTGGCCTTCCTGGCGGTGGCCGCAGGCGTGGCGCTGCTGCGCTACCGGCGCACCGTGGACTGACGCTTCCGATACGGCAGCGCGAACAGGTAGAGGCCCGAGAACAGCTGCAGGAACAGCGGCGGCAACGGCGAGTAGGTGATCCACGGCGGCGACTCGCCGGGCTGCAGCGCCCGGGCCACGAAGTTGGCCGCCACGGTCAGCGTGAAGACGATGGACAGCCAGCGGTGGCTCTGCCGGGTCCAGTGCTCGAAGGTGTTGTTCATGCGGCCAGTGTGGCCGCCGGGCCGCCGCGGCGCTTCTCCGAAACTGCGGTCTTGCCGCTGGACCGGGCGGTCAGGGCCAGTGGCGCTGGAGGACGGCGGCCACGTCCGGATGCTGCTCCACGCGCAGCAGCTGCGCGAAGAATTCCGGCCGCTCGGCCTGCAGATGTTGGCGCGCGCCCGACCATTTCGACACCACCGTCGCCAGCAGCTCCAGCGCCCCGGGCGCGCCGGCATCGAAGCCGCTGCCGAACTGGTCGGCGAACAGCCGCCAGTGGTGGTGCAGCCGCAGCTTGGTGCCGGCGCGGATGCGCTCCTTCATGGCGTCGTCGCAGGGCTCGCACCAGCGCTCCGGATAGTCGATGACGCTGATCGCCGCATAGCAGTTGGCGGCGATGTAGACCAGCCCGCGGATGGCCTGCGCCCGCGCGCTGGCGTCCAGCGGCAGCAGCAGGCCCGGCGCCTCCGTGAGACCCAGGTGGATGAGGATGGCCGCGCTCTCCGTCAACACCGCGCCATC
Source organism: Rubrivivax sp. (assembly GCA_004211235.1). The sequence continues at coordinate 1,159 of SEEY01000476.1, read as the reverse complement.
GGCAAGCACGAGCGTCGGAATCTGCCCGAGCGGGTTCACGCCCAGCAGTTCGTCCAGGCCCGGTCCGGGTTGCCAGGACGCGGCGTCCACGGCGGTGTAGGCCAGCTTGGCGCGAGCCATCGCCGCCTCGATGGCGGCCGAGCCTGACCGCAGCGTTCCATACAGCTTGAACATGACATGACTCCTCGTTTGAGCGTGCAAAATCCTCTCACACCATGAATTCCTCGCCCACCCTGCCCCCCTCGCGCCGCCCCGTGGCCAGGTCCAGCTTTGGCCGAGTCAGCGTCGGCGTCCAGGGCCGCGTGATGATGACCATCGCCGAAGGCCCGTTCGACACCGAGCTGATGGCTGCCACCAAGCGCGCCGCCGCGCTGGCCGGCAAGCGGCTGCCTGCGGACCGGCGGTTTGCCGACCTGATCGAGATCCGCAGCAGCCTTCAGATGGACGCCGACGCGCTGGGGGCGCTGCGCGCCAGCATCGACAGCTTCACCCGGCACGGCATCGTCGCCATCTCCACGGTTTTCCTCGTGCCCGCGGGCCTGCCCGGCATCGAACGCCTGCCGGCGCTGATGGACGTCTGGCGCCCCAGCCGGCCGGTGCGCCGTGCCGACAACTTCGACGCCGCCTGGGCGCTGGTCAATGCGGACCTGGCCGCCGCCGGCCTGCCGCCGCAGGCGTCACCCGCGCGGCCCTGACGGCATTCGCACCCGGGCCTCAGGCGGCCCGCAACGGCCAGGCGCGCTGCGCCGGCCGCAACTGCTCCCACAGCGCACCCAGCGCCAGCACGCCGCCATCGTCGAAGCGGCGGCCGATGATCTGCAGGCCTATCGGCAATGGATGCAGGGCGTCCGACGTCCAGCCCGCATTGATCGCCAGCGCCGGCTGCTCGCTCATGTTGTACGGCAGCGTGAAGGCGATGTGCTCGAAGGGCCGCGCCGGGTCGTGCAACGGACTCGCCTGCCGGGCCGGGTAGGCCGGCATGGGGCTCACCGGCGACAGCACGAAATCGAACGGCTCGCAGGCCGCGTTGGCCGCCTCGCGCAGGGCCTGCATCTGGCCATAACCGTGGAAGACGGTGGCGCCGTCGTAGCCGGCGGCGGACGACACCCAGTCGAGGATGTAGGGCAGCACCTGGGCGCGCCTGTCGGCCGGCTACGAC
>SEEY01000475.1 GCA_004211235.1 Rubrivivax sp. | reverse complement strand
GCGCGGCGGCGCGTCGTCGGGCGACCAGGCGGGGGTCTTGAGCAGGCGCAGCATGTTCGGGCGGCAGTGTCGCCGAGGGCGGGGCCTGCCCGGCGCCGCGCCCGCCGACGCGCTGCACCACCTGCGCGTCAACCTGCACCGCGCCCGCACGCTGCTGCGCGGCTGGGGCGTGGAGGACGGCCTGCAGACCGAGGGCCAGCAGCTGCGCCTGGCCCTGCCCACCGACCTCGCCGCCGGCGCTGCGGCCGACATGCCGCCGCCGGACCCCGCCGACTGGCCGCCCGCTTGGCGCCTGGCCGGCTACGACGGCTTCGCCCAATGGTGTGGCGATACCGCGCAGGCCCTGCACCGGCGCTGGCTGCGCGACAGCCGGGTCGCCGCGGCAGCGGACGCCGCCACGGCCACCGCGCCGCCGGCCCGCGAGGCCGAGCACGGGCAGCTTCGCCACAGCGCCGCGCCGGCGCTGCTGCTGCTCGGCGAGGCCGGCGCCGGCAAGACGACGCTGCTGGCCGCCACCTTCCCGCACGCCATCTGCCTGCGCGGGCTGGAGGGCCTGCACGGCATGCCCTACCGGCCGCTGCTGGACGCCTTGCGCACCCGCATGCCGGCGCTGCAGGCGGCGCTGGGCGACGGCCACGGCGCGCTGCGCCCCTACCGCCTCGACCTGGCCCGCCTGCTGCCCGAGCTCGCGCCGGACGAGCCGCTGCCACCGCTGGACGCGCTCACCGCCCAGGCCCGGCTGGTGGAGGCGCTGACGCGCGCCTTCGAGGCGCTGACGCCGGTGCTGCTGGTGGACGACCTGCAGTGGTGCGACACGGCCACCGTCGAGTGGCTGCTGCTGCTGGCCCATGGCGACCGCCTGCGCTGGCGCGCGGCCGCGCGCGGCCACGAGATGGGCGAAGCACTGCAAATGGCGCTGCAGCCGCTGCGCAGCGCCGGCCGGCTGGTGACGCTGGACCTCGCCGCCCTGACGCGTGCCGACCTGCCCGCCGTCTGCCACGCCCGCTGGCCGGAGCGCGACTTCGGCGCCGAGCAGCTCGACCGCCTGCATGCGCTGAGCGCCGGCAACCCCTTCGCGCTCGGTGAGCTGGTGGCCGCGGGCGCACCCGCCGTGCCGGGCCACGACGCGCTGCCGCAGCGGGTGCGCCAGATGGTGCAGCGCCGCCTGCAGGCGCTGCCGGCGCTGGCGCGCAAGGCGGTCGAGGCCGCCGCCGTGTTCGTGCAGCCCGTGCCCGAGGACGGCCTGCGCAGCCTGCTCGGCCTGCCGGTGGGCGAGGCCGGTGACGCCGACTGGGCGGACGCGCGCGATCAGGCCCTGGCCGCCGGCATGCTGCGCCGGCACGAGCCCGGGCTGACCTGCTCGCACGACCTCATCCGCACAGCCACCGGCGCCGACATCCCCGCAGCGCGCTGCGCCGCGCTGCACCGCCACGCCGCACTCTGGCTGGGCCACCAGCCGGGGGCGGACGCCATGACCATCGCAGAGCACTGGCGCGCGGCCGGCGAGCCGCAGACGGCGCTCGCCTGGCGCCACCAGGGCGCCGAGCAGCTCAAGGCTCGCGGCCACTACGACGAGGCCCGCGCGCTGTGGCAGGCGGTGGCCGACGAGTCGCTCGACGTGGCGCAGGGCCTGCGCGCGCGGCTGGAGCTGGCCGCCTGCGACCTGCTCGAGGACCTGGCGCGTGGTGAAGCCATGCTGCTGGCCATCCAGGCGCAGCTCGACGGCGTGGCCGACCCGGACCAGCACCGGCTCATCGAAGGCCGGCTGCGCGCGGCGCTGGTGGACAACCGCGTCTTCGCCGGCGACCTCGGCCAGGCCGTGCGCCACGCGGCACGCCTGCGCGAGCTGCTGCCGGCGCTGCCGGAGGGCGAACGCATCCATGCCTACGAAGTGCTCATCGAGCTGGCCATGCGCGAGCCCGACATCCCCGCCGCCTGGGCGCTGCTGGCGAAGCTGCGCGAGGCCGCGCCGCGCCTGCCCACGCTGCTGAGCTTCGAGGGCCAGATCCACTGGTTCGGCGGCCAGGTGCGCGCCGCACACGACGCGCTGGCACGTCTGCTGGAGCGCCACCCCGACTTCTGCCGCGGCATCACCATCGAGAACGACCTGGCCGTGATGCTGCATGCCCTGGGCGACCTGCCCCAGGCCGAGGCCATGGCCCGGCGCAGCCTGCAGAGCTGGGCCGGCGTGGCCCACACCGAGACGCTGTCGCTGCTGGCGCTGGCCAGCACGCTGACCTCCGCCGGCCGCCATGCCGAGGCCGAGGCCGCCCTGCAGCAGGCGCTGGCGCTGGCGCAGACCCAGTCGAGTGCCGGCTTCGAGGCCGAGGCGCGGCTGCGGCACGCGCGGCTGCTGCTGCAGTGCGGCCGGGTCGACGCCGCCGCGCAGATGCTGGCCGCCGCCGCGCCGCTGCTGCGTGACAGCCGCGAGCCGCTGCGCGTGTCGAACTGGGTGCTGATGTCGACGCTGGTTGCCGCGGCGCTGGGCCGGGCGCCGGCCGGCGAGGACCTGGACCGCCTGCGCGAGGCCAGCGCGCGCCTGCAGCATCCCGTGGTGCAGGCACGCGAGGCGCGCGTCGATGCCGAACTGGCGCTGCGGGCAGGCGACGCTGCCGCCGCGCTCGCCGCCGCCGAGCGCCAGGCGGCCGTGGCACGCGGCGCCGGCATGCAGGAGCTGGCCACCGAGGCGGCGCTGCTCGGCCTGCGCGCCCGCACGCTGCTGGGCGAGGCCGATGACGCGCTGCGCCCGCTGGCCCGGGACATCGAGGCCCAGGCCGCCGCCCGCGGCTATGCGGACCTGCGCTGGCGCGCCGCCGCCTGGCTCGTGGCCCACGGCGGCAACGCCGACGACGCCCGCCGCGCCCGCGCCGCCGCCGACGTGCTGCGTGGCCAGGAACGGCCGGCGCTCTTCGACGCCCGGACGGCCGCGCGGCGCGAACCCCGCGGCGACTGAGGCCCCGGCCGGCGCGCCTTGCCCCTCACCTCGGGGGGCGCCGGACCCCCTGCAGCCGCGCTCCCGGCGCCCGGCTGAGACGGCGCTGAGACGCCGGCCCGCGACCATGGGCCGCAGGCATCGCGCCTGTCCACCGTCCCTCAGCCCGGATCACCATGCCCTCCTCCCTGACCCGCCGCCTCCTGGCCGCGATGGCCCTCGCCACGCTGGCGCTCGCCGCCCGGCCGGTGCTGGCCGCGCCGGTGACCTACACCGTCGACGGCCGCTTCACCGGCCGCAGCACCGATGACGCGATGCTGATCCAGGCGCTGTCGCCGCTGCTCGGTGCCGGCCAGGCGCTCAGCCTGACGCTGAGCCTCGAGACCGCCACGCCCGCCGACGGCAGCGTGCCCCCGGGCAGCCCGGGTAGCGCCACGCTCTACCGCGCCGTGACCGGCAGCAGCGCCCGGTTCGCGGGCTTCGATGACGGCGTGAGCCTCGGCTGCCCCAGCGCCTCGGACTTCATCTGCTCGGTCCATGTGCACGACGGGCAGATCCCCTTCACGGACGCCGACCGCATCGCCCTCTTCCCGGCGCTGTTGCGCAGCCAGGCGTTGGAAGCCGCCAGCGGCCTCGCCGGGGCGCTGTCGATCCAGCTGATGGCGTTCTTCACGGACCTGTCGGCGCAGGCCTTGACGGACGACGCGCTGGACCGCGACCTGGCCGCGCAGGTCGAGCGCGGCCAGGTCGCGGTCCAGCGCGTCGTCCGTCAAGGCCTGCGCCGACAGGTCCGTGAAGAACGCCATCAGCTGGATCGACAGCGCCCCGGCGAGGC
>SEEY01000474.1 GCA_004211235.1 Rubrivivax sp. | reverse complement strand
TGGTCTTCTCGCCGACGTCGGCCGCGGCCTGGGTCAGCATCTCGGGCGTGACGACGAAGCCCCAGGTCGACAGCGTCTGCGCGACCGTGGTGGCGTCCTTGCCGACGACGGCGAGAAGACCATCCTGGCCCGTGCCGGCGGCGCGCCGACGCTGGCCGTGGGCATGGCCGAAATCCTGCACCAGGTGGTGGGCGGCAAGGCGCTGATGGCCTTCTGGTACCACTTCGCCATCCTGTTCGAGGCGCTGTTCATCCTGACCGCCGTGGACGCCGGCACCCGCGCCGGCCGCTTCATGCTGCAGGACCTGCTCGGCAGCTTCGCGCCGTCCATGAAGCGCACCGAGAGCTGGGTCGCCAACCTCGTCGCCACCGGCCTGTGCGTGGCGACCTGGGGCTACTTCCTCTACCAGGGCGTGGTCGACCCGCTGGGCGGCATCAACACGCTGTGGCCGCTGTTCGGCATCGCCAACCAGATGCTGGCGGCCGTTGCGCTGCTGCTGGGCACGGTCGTGCTGTTCAAGATGAAGAAGGACCGCTACGCCTGGGTGACGATGCTGCCGGCCGTCTGGCTGCTGGTGTGCACGATGTCGGCGGGCTGGCTGAAGATCTTCTCGGCCGACCCCAAGCTCGGCTTCCTGGCGCATGCCGACAAGTACGCCACGGCGATTGCCGAAGGCAAGGTGCTGGCACCGGCCAAGACGCTGGATGCGATGTCGCGCGTCGTCTTCAACGACCGCCTGGACGCAGCGCTGTGCATGCTTTTCATGGGCGTGGTCATCAGCGTGCTGATCTACAGCGTCAAGGCCACCCTGGCCGCGCGCGGCACGCCCAGGGTGACGACGAAGGAGACCGACTTCGTGCCCCTGCCGGAGGGTCAGCGTGCTTGAGCGCAGCAACCTCGCCCGCGCGGGGCGCTACCTCAGCCAGAGCCTGCGCCTGATGGTGGGCGTGCCGGACTACGGCACCTACCTCGCCCACCACCAGGCCACGCACCCGGACCGGCCGGCGATGAGCTATGAGGAGTTCTTCCGGGAGCGCCAGACGGCGAGGTATGCCTCGCGCACCGGCAAGTGCTGCTGATATCGCTCGGCGAAATCAGGCGCCGGGCCAGCTGACCGCGTCGATCCGCGTCAGCGCCCGGAACGCCGGCCGACCGAACAGGTAGCCCTGCATCAGCGTCACGCCCTCGCCGAGGAAGAAGTCCCGCTCGCCGGGCGTCTCCACGCCCTCGGCGACGACCTGGATGCGCAGCTCCTCGCAGATGCGCACCATGCCGCGCGTGATCGCCTGACGCGCCTTGCTGGCGTCCACGCCGCGCACCAGGGCCATGTCGAGCTTGATGATGTCGGGCCGGAAGTCGGCCAGCAGCGTCAGGCCCGCGTAGCCGGCGCCGAAGTCGTCGATGGCGGTCAGGAAGCCGCAGCGCTGGTACTCGCGCAGGATGGATGCCAGCCACGGCCCGTCCTCCACGCGCTCGCCCTCGGTCACCTCGAAGATGATGCGTTCCGTCGGGAAGCCGTGCGTGCGCGCGGCCTCCAGGGTGGTGCGGATGCACACCTCGGGTTTGTAGACCGCGTTGGGCAGGAAGTTGATCGACACCCGCTCCGCCATGCCCAGCTGGGCGGCGGTCTTGATCGCCTTGACGCGGCAGGCCTGGTCGAACCGGTAGCGGTTCGCTTCGTTCACCTGCGCCAGCACCGACATCGCACCCTCGCCCTGCGGCCCGCGCACCAGCGCCTCGTGCGCAAAGATCCGGTGGCTGGCGACGTCGACGATGGGCTGATAGGCGTAGTCGAACTGGAAGCCCAGGCGCTCGGCATTGCCGCAGCCGCCGCAGTCGTCCGCCGCCTCGCTGCTCAGGGGAATGAAGTCGGACGGCTGGGGTTCGCTCATGGGCATTTCCGGTCTTGCGCGTGGCGTCATGGGGAGCTTGCCATTCTCCCGCGCGGCGGTGCGGTCAGCGAGGTAACAGCAGGCCTTCGTGCAACGCGAGATGTTCCAGCGCCGCTTCGAAGCTGGCGCGAGCGCGGCCCGCGACTGCGGCGAGATGGGCGTGGAGTTCGGCGTCCGCGGCGTTGCGGTGCTCGCAGTCGATGCTGTAGGCCTCGAAGTGCGACAGCTGCACGAGCAACTCGGCGAGGTGGCGCGGGCATTCGCAGGCGACGGTGGAAGACAGGCGGGCGAAGTCCGCCAGTGCGGCGACGCTCCAGCGGCGCGGCGGCGGCGGTGCTGAGGCCGCCGCCGGGGCCATCTCGCGCGTGGCGAGCAGGCCTCGCAGCCACTGCGCCACGACGACATCGGGTTGCGGCTCGCGCAAGAGCTGCACGCCGTCGCCGGCCAGCGCATTGCAGGCGGCCTCGGTGGCAAAGCTGTACAGCACGGCCTTGGGTACGGCCGAGAAGGCCGGTGCAGCCGCGTCGAAGGCGGCCCGCCAGTCGGCGTGCAACTGCGGCACCTGGGCCAGCACCGCATCGACGGCCGTGCCATCCACCGCAGCGGCTGCGGCCTGCTCGGCGCTGTCGAAAGGCCCCAGCAATTCCACCGTCTGGCCGAGCTGGTGAAGCAGTGCCGGGCTGCGCAGCCGCACAGCGAGCGCTTCGCCGATCACCAGCAGCCTCGGCGGGCGGGCAGCCGTCTTGTTCGCCGCGGCAGCGTGCCCGGCCGGCTGCGTGGTTGCCAATGCGGTGGCATGCGTGGCCGCCACCTGCTGCAGCTGCGCCATGTCCAGTGGCGCAAGCGCGCCGATGGCGTGCCCGAGCTCAATCAGTTGCCGGATCAGCGTCAGCCGGCGCACGTCCTGCGCCGAGTACAGGCGTTGCCCGCCCGCGGACAACGCCGCCTGCGTCAGCCTGTAGCGGCGCTCCCAGTTGCGCAAGGTGGCAACCGGCATGCGCAGCATTCGCGCGACGGCGGCGCTGCGATGAAAGGCCGGTGGCTCGGGGTTCTGCTGCATTGGCGGTCCGTGAGTCGGAAATGAATCGGATTATGTGGCGAATGTTGAAAATAATGAGCCTTTGAACTGGATATGAATCGTTGATGCTTACCATGCGGACATGGCGTCAATCGAAGTGAAACGGGTGGCCGTGGTCGGTGCCGGGATGGCCGGCGCGACCTGTGCTCGGGCGCTGGCCCAGGCGGGGCACGGCGTGCAGGTGTTCGACAAGGCGCGCCGGCCGGGCGGGCGGCTCGCCACACGCCGCCTGGCCTGGGTGGATGGCGAGGGCGAATTGCAGACGACGCTGCTGGACCACGGCGCGCCTGGACTGTCGGCGCGCGGTGAGACCTTCGGCGCCTACCTCGGCGCGGGTCTGCAGGCCGGCGCGCTGGCCCAGTGGCGGCCGGCGCTGGCGCCGGGCAGTCTGCCGCTGGACGATGCGGCGCCCATCCACGTGCCGGTGCCCGACAGCCCGACGCTATGCCGCGACTTGCTGGCCGGGCTGGCAACCACCTGGTCCTGCGCCATCGACGGGCTGCACCGATCCGTGCCGGGGTGGCATGTCGAGGCAGCCGGCCAGCGTCAGGGCGGGTCCTTCGACGCCGTGGTGCTGGCCTTGCCGCCCGCGCAGGCGGCGCCCTTGCTCGCCGCCCACCGGCCCGACTGGGCTCGCCATGCCTCGCTGGCGCCGATGCAGCCATGCTGGACCTTGATGGGAGTCGCCACCGAGCGCTCCCCGTCAACCTGGGACCTGGCGCGGCCGGCCGCCGGGCCAGGTCCCAGGTTGACGGGGAGCGCTCGGTGGCGACTCCCATCAAGGTCCAGCATGGCTGCAT
>SEEY01000473.1 GCA_004211235.1 Rubrivivax sp. | reverse complement strand
CGCCGGCGCGTCTGCGCGAAGCGGCCCAGGCGCTGGGACTGCGGCTGGACAACCGCGCCGCGGCGGGTCCGGGCAGCAGGCTGACCAGGGCCGCCCGGGTGGCCTGGTGGCTGCAGATGCTGCTGGGCGCGGTGCTGTTCGCGGTCTGGGCTGCTAGGCAGCTGGCCTGAAGCGGGACCGCCATTGCTGCAGGGCGTCGCCCAGCGTCTCGGGCACGGTCCGGGCGCGGTTGTCCAGCCGCAGTCCCAGCGCCTGGGCCGCTTCGCGCAGACGCGCCGGCGGGTCCGCCAGGTCGATGGCGGCGGCGCCGTTCTGCTTCGACAACTTCTGGCCGTCCGCCGCCAGCACCAGCGGCGTGTGCAGATACCGCGGTGTCGGCAGGCCCAGGGCGCGCTGCAGCGTGATCTGGCGCGGCGTGTTGTCGGCCAGGTCCTCGCCGCGGACGACGTCGGTGATGCCCTGCGCGCCGTCATCGACGACGACAGCGAGCTGGTAGGCCCACAGGCCGTCGGCGCGCCTCAGCACGAAGTCGCCGACTTCTGCTTCGAGATCCTGTGACTGCGCGCCGAGGCGGCGGTCGTGCCAGTCGACGTGGCCCTGCACCTGATACCGCCAGGCGCGCACCGGGCGGCCCTGGGTGCCATGGCGACAGGTGCCGGGGTAGACCAGCTCGCCATGCCTGGGCCGCGGCCCCGCAGCGGCGGCGATCTCGGCGCGCGTGCAGGCGCAGCCGTAGGCCTGGCTCGACGCGATCAGGCGGTCGAGCGCGGCCTGATACAGATCGCTGCGCCGCGACTGCCAGACGGGGCGCTCGTCCGGGTGCAGGCCCAGGGCCGCAAGCTGGCCGAGGATGAACTCGTCCATGCCCGGCGGGCAGCGCGGGCCGTCGACGTCTTCGATGCGCACCAGCCATTGGCCGTCGCTCGCCCGCGCGTCCAGCCAGCTGGCCAGGGCGGCCACCAGCGAGCCGGCGTGCAGCGGGCCGGTGGGCGAAGGCGCGAAGCGGCCCCGGTAGGCAGGCGTCAAAGGAACAGACCTTCGTGCTGTTCCAGCAGCGCCCGCCGCGTCGCCTCGCCCTGCAGCCTGTCCAGCCACCAGGCCAGTGCCTTGCCGGGCGCCTGGCCGTTGGCGGAGGTGTTCTGGCGCCAGGCGTAGTGCATCAGCCCCGTGCGCCGGCCCTCGTAGGTGGCCTTGCGCACGAGGCGGCCGGCCTCGATATGGCGGCGCACCATGGGCACGGGCAGCGAGCCGCAGCCCAGGCCGCGCAGCAGGCCTTCGAGCTTGGCGGCGAGCGACGGCATGGTCAGCACGTCCTGCCCGGGCAGCACGCCCACGGTCAGCGGCGCCAGCAGCCGCGCGCTGTCGGCCACGGCAATGATGCGGTGCTCGGCGATCTGGCCGGCCGTCAGCGGCTCGGGCAGGCTGGCCAGCGGATGGTGGGGCGCCACGCAGAAGGCGAACTCCAGCTCGCCGCTGGGTTCGCAGTGGATGTTGGCGCTCTGCAGCTGCGCCGGCACGCCGATGGCCAGGTCCGCCTGGCCGTGCAGCAGCGCCTCCCAGGTGCCGGCCAGCACCTCCACACGCAGCTTGAGCCGCGTCGGTGGCGGGCCGCCACCGTCGACGCGCTCGGCGTAGAAGGCGTCCATCAGGTCGAACAGCGCGCGGCGGGCGATGGCGTCGTCCACGGCGATGGTCAGCTCGCTCTCCCAGCCGGTGGCGATGCGGCGCACGCGGTTCGCCACGGCGTCCAGCTCCTGCAGCAGGCGCCGGCCTTCCACCAGCAGCTCGTGCCCCGCGGCGGTCAGCACCGCCTGACGGGAGCTGCGGTCGAAGAGCAGCACGTCCAGCGCGTCTTCCAGCTGGCGCACGGAGTAGGTCAGCGCCGACGGTACCCGGCCCATCTCGCGGGCCGCGGCGGCAAAGCTGCCGGTGCGGGCGATGGTGTCCATCATGGACAGGGCTTCGGGGGTCAGCGCTCGGCGCTTTTCATGGGCGGTCTGGGTCATCAGGTGCAGGCGCTGCGAGCGGTCAGCTGCCGTGTCTTTGGATCTGTTCAGTCTATTTGAACGGTGTCATGGAGACGACTCATCGATGCATTGCCGGGCGACTCCTACATTGACTCCATCGATTCGCAAACCAAGGAGCCCAGCATGACCACCCAACTGATCAAGTCCAGTGACCGCGGCTACGCAGACCACGGCTGGCTGAAGTCCTTCCACAGCTTCTCCTTCGCCGACTACTACGACCCGGCCCGCATGGGCTTCGGTGCGCTGCGCGTCATCAACGAGGACAAGGTGGCCGCCGGCAAGGGCTTCGGCACCCACGGCCACCGCGACATGGAGATCATCAGCTATGTGCTGTCCGGCGAGCTGGCCCACAAGGACAGCATGGGCAATGGCGAGGTGGGCGGCGCGAACGCGGGCGTCATCCTGCCGGGCGACGTGCAGCGCATGAGCGCGGGCACCGGCGTCATGCACAGCGAGTTCAACCATGCCAAGGACCAGACGACCCACTTCCTGCAGATCTGGATCCAGCCCGACCACCGCGGCATCGCACCGAGCTACGAGCAGAAGCACTTCGACGCGGCGTCCAAGCGCGGCAAGCTGCGGTTGGTGGCGGCCAATGACGGCGCCGAGGGCTCGGTGACCATCCACGCCGATGCGCGGCTCTATGCTGGTTTGCTGGATGGCGCGGAAGCCGCTGAACTGGCCCTCGCTCCCGGCCGCATCGCCTATGTGCACGTGGTGCGCGGCGCGTTGACGGCCAACGGCCAAGACCTGACGGCGGGTGATGCCTTGCAGCTTCGCGAAACATCCCACCTCGCGTTGACGGCCGGCAAGGACGCCGAAGTGCTGGTCTTCGATCTCGCCGCCTGACTTTTTCCATCCGCACCCGCGCAACCCAGAGGAACCCAACATGAGCAAGATCGTCGTTCTCTACCACTCCGGCTACGGCCACACGAAGAAGGTCGCGGAGGCCGTGGCCGGCGCGGCCGGCGCGGACCTGATCGCCATCGATGCCGAGGGCAACCTCGGCGAGGCCGACTGGGCCGCGGTTGCGGCCGCGGACGGCGTCATCTTCGGCACGCCCACCTACATGGGCGGCCCGAGCTGGCAGTTCAAGAAGTTCGCCGACGCCAGCAGCAAGCCCTGGTACGCCCAGCTCTGGAAGGACAAGATCGCCGCCGGCTTCACGAACTCGGCGACGCTCAACGGCGACAAGCAGGGCACGATCCAGTATCTGCACACGCTCAGCCAGCAGCACGGGATGATCTGGGTCGGCATGGGCCTGAAGGCGCCCAACCACAAGGCCGCCACGCGCGATGACATCAACAACCTGGGCGGCTACGCCGGCCTCATCACGCAGACGCCGAGCGATGCATCAGCGGAAGAAATGGTGCCGGGCGACATCGCCACGGCGAAGCACTTCGGCGAGCGCGTGAAGGCGGTCGTCGAGCGCTGGACCCGTTAAACCAGGCCGATATCGCGTGCGCTTGCCCCCGGGAAGACCGAGGCCAGCTGCGCGTCGTTCAGACCGTACATGCGCCTGAACAAGCCGCCCAGCAGCGCGCGATATTCGTTGAGCACCGGATAGTCGCGGTTCTGGAACAGCGCGGCGGCCTTCAGCTCCACCTGCTCGCCGGCGATGCGCCCGCCCTTCACGCCGCCGCCCAGCACCCAGTAGGCGCTGCCGTGGCCGTGGTCGGTGCCGCGGTTGCCGTTCTCGCGGAAGGTGCGACCGAACTCGCTGACCACGACGACCACGGTGTTGTTCCACTG
>SEEY01000020.1 GCA_004211235.1 Rubrivivax sp. | reverse complement strand
TCCGGGGCCAGGCCGCGCTTGGCGGCGCAGGTGGGGCCGATGGCAATGCCTGGCACGGCGCAGTGCAGCAGCGGTCTCTGGCATATCGAGCAACGCATCAGGCGGCCTCGGTCAGCGGCACGAACGGCGCGGCTGCTCTCAATTCGCCGAACTCGATCTCAACGGCCCACGGCCCGCGGCGCTGGGCGTAGACGTAGAGCACCAGGTCGCGGCGCTTGTCGTCCACCATGATCCATTCGGCAACCTGGTCGCGGACGGCCTTGAGCGCGCCGGCCAAGTTATCGTCGTCTAGCCCGTTGGACGGCGCGACGCGGGTCAGGCGCACGCTGCAGGGCGTATTCGGCTTCGGCTGGCCCTTGAGCATCCAGGCGGCGGCGTGGCGCTCGGCCTTGACCCGGCGCGCGCGCTGGCGCCAGTTCTCGCGGACGTTCATGCCCGGCACCGTGCGGATGAGCACGGCGATCATGCGCGCCCGCCCTGCTGCTGCACCAGCTGCTGCGTCAAGTCCAGCAGCGCCGATTCCGTCCCGTAGATCGCCTCGAAGCGCGGCTTGAAGGGGTGGCGGCTCACCTTGCCGAACTGCTGGCCGTTCTGGTGATGGCCCGGGTCGCAGAGGCAGATGGTGTGCATGTGCCCCATGCGCCGGCCGCCGCTCAGCAGGTGATGCACGGCGCCGGGCGTCTCCGGGTGGCCATCGATCAGGCAGGCGATGCAGCCGATAGCAGTGATGGCGTCCATCCAGGCGCGTTCGGCCACGGTGGGCGCGTGCTTGCCGGGCTTGACCCGCGCGGCTTTCGGCATCGGTACAGCCACGGTCGACGCGGCGTAGTTCGGCAGCCTGACCAGCGGCTTGTGCACGATGGGCGCACGCTCGGTGCGCTCGCGAGGCTTGAACCCCTTGCCGGTTTTCATGGGCGAGCGCTTCATGCCGGTACCGCCTCGCTCTGCTGCTGGGCGGCCTTCTTCAGCTTCGAGCGCGGCGGCTGGTACCGGACGGCCTCACGCTCGTCGAACTTGAAGATGAACTCGACGCCCCACTCGACGGCGGCATGGGCCAGCACCTGGTCGATGAAGTTGGACCGCGCCTCGTTCTTCAGGCTGGTCAGGCTCTTCGGCAGCTTGCGCGGCACCGGGCGCTTCGCCGGCCGCCACTCGCCGGTCTTGCGGTCGCGCACGTAGGGCGCCTGCACCATCTCGAATTCGTCGGGGATGAACAGGTCCTTGAGGTGGGTCTTCCACATCTTGGGCGTGTAGCGGATGCCGTTGACGACGACCTGCTCGGCGATCTGGCGGAAGACTGGGCCGTGAAGGAAGCGCAGCTGCCGCAGGCTCAGCGTCTCGCCCTCCTCGGTGAGCTCGATGTGCGGACGCCTGCCTTCGGCGACCATCGCCTTCGCCGCTTCGTATATGGCCGTCACGCCCGCGTGCAGTTCCTCGCGGGTGCCGGCAGTACGTTCCATCAGCGCAGTCATGCGGCCACCAGCACGCGCACGCCGGCGGCGGGCTTGCCGCGCAGCACGGCGGCCACCTTGCGCCGCACGCGGTCCTCAGCGGCAGTAAGTTGACGCATGGTGACCTCGGCCAGTGCTTCTGCCCAGAGCGCCGACAGGTCACGCAGCGCGGCGCACTCGACGGGCCGCAGCACGTTGGAGCCTGTTGCCTTGTGGCGGTCCATCACGTCGACGAGGTTCTGCTGCTGGGCTTCCACGAACTCGCGGGCGCGCTTGAACAGGTGTTCGGCAGCCAGCGCTTCGATCATGTTCACGGTGTCGAAGACGTCGGCCCAGGCATCCATGCTGCCGCGGCTGGCGCAGAGGTCTTCCACCGAGCAGCGCACGCGCGCCGCCTTGGCCAGCTGTTCGGATGCCGTGAGCTTCGAAGCGCCGTGGATGGCCAGCTGCACCGCGTTGAGGTGCACGGGTTTCGGCCGGTACGAACTGCGCTTCTTCATGCCGCGGGCCTCCAGTTGAAGACGCTGGCGCCGTTCGCGGCCTCTGGCCAGGCCTTCCCCCGCCTGACGGCGTTGATCGTTGCCTTGCTGACCCCGTAGCGCGGCGCCAGAACCGTGGACGATTCGCAGCTGCTGCGGATCTCGCGGGCCTTCTCGACACTGAGCTTCGTCTCGCGGGAGCGCGCGCGACGGATGGCTGCTGCCTTGCGCTTCGGCGTCGACAGTTCGCCCCGCTTGGCCTGCTCAACAGGCGCCTTGGCCCGCGTCATCACGAACATGTGCTCGATGGCAACGCACTTGTCATTGCAGCAGCTGACCCGCAGCACTGAGCCAGCCGGCGGCGGTGCGCCGTGGAACAGCGCCCACAGCACGACCCGGGCGCTCTGTCGGTACTGGCCCCACTGAGGCAGCACAAACCCCTTGGGAACGTAGACCAAAGGCGTCTTTGCCTTCAGCGTCGGGCCTTGCCACTCGACACAATCTCCGACTGGCTCGCACCAGTCCAGCAGGTTGCGATGCCACTGGACATAGGTCATTTGCGTGGTCATTCGAATCCTCCTGATCGCGCAGCCGCATAGGCCGCAATGAGCTGGTAGTTCGTGTCCACATTCACTCGCCCGCGAGCGTTGTCCATGTGGGCTTCGATGGTCTTGATGGACAGGCCCAGCGCGCTAGCTGCGCCTATGCATGTGCCGATACGGATGACTGTCTCGATCACCTCGGTCTGCCGTGCCGTCAAGCTCCAGGTCACGCCGCGCTTGGCAGGAATGATTGGCTCCGGCAGCTCGCATGGCAGTTCGCATGGAAGCGGAGCACGTCGGCCGCCGACGCAGGTTGACGTGAGGGCGAGAGTCATTCCCGGTCCCCCTGCTCGATGGCGCGGCCTTCAGCGCGACGGTAGGCGGCGGCGCGCTCTGCCCTCATGCCTGGCGGGAAGGCCTCGACCGGGATGGCCATGCTCGGCCCGAACAGAGCCGAGTCGTCGGAGGCATAGTGCAGCGCGCGCTTGTAGGAGTCGCGCTGCTCAATCGTCAGGTCTTCGCCGGCCTCGTCGCGGCGCTTCAGTTCGCGCGCCCAGGCCTTCGGGTCGGCCGGATCAGCGGTGGTCTTAGCCTGCGCGAACTGCGCCAGCTTCTCGCGCACGCTCTCTTTGCGCACCGGGTCGGGTGCCGGCAGCGCCAGCTTCTCGACCGTTGTCAGCGGCAGCGCTGGGCATTCCTCGCGGGCGGCCAGCGCCGGCAGCTTCCCGGCCTTGACGGCGGCCAGCAGCACGCGCTTGCGCTTCTCCAGGTCCCAGCCCAGCGACGTGACCCACTCCACCGGCTGGCCAGCGGAGACGGCGCGCTGCACGGCCTTGGTGTAGACCTCCTTGAAGCACATGCGGGCACCTATGCGGTCGCCTTCGGCCAGCAGCGGCGCGCAGGCGGCGTGCGCTTCGGCCATCTCGGCAGTCCAGACGATGGTGTCGTCTTCGCCGGTCGGGATCTGCGCCCATGCTTCCTCGACGCCGGGTCGGCCATCGTCCAGGCGGCTGATGACATCCTGCGTCGTCAGCATGCCCTTGACCTCACGGCGGCACCTGCCCAGCGCCACCATGACGGCATCCTCGGGATAGGCGGCCAGGTCGTCGCAGAACACTCGCGCGGCCGGCTCGGTGAACGTGCGACCGCAAAGCTCCGCCGTGACGCACACGGCCTTGATGACGTTACTGCTGTGCATGGTTTCTCTCCATGGCTTCCGCCTCGGCAATGAGGTCCTGGAATGCACCGAAGTTGGTGGCGGTCTTGTCCGTCTGGAGCGCCTTGGTGGCGGTCATCTGCCGGTTCGTCGCCCACTCGGTGCGCAGCTTCTCGGCATCGCGCAGGAGCAAGCCGACTGGGTGCATGTCGCGGACGTACATCTGCAAGTTGTGGCCGACGAAGAAGGTCGCGACATGCGGGGCCTCCTGCGCTCCGAGCCGGGCGACAACCTGCGCCATCTGGCCGTTCACCATCGCGTTTCTGACCGGCTCGGACCGGTACCGAAGCTCATAGGCGTCGGCATAGGCGTTCCATGCCGCCGTGCTTGGCGCCGGTTCCTTGGCGGCTGCCGCCGGCTTCCGCGTCCTTGGCGCCGGAGGCGGCTGGGGCGCAACAGGTATTGGCGTCGGAGCTGGAGACGGAGGGGAAGGGAGAGGAGAGGAAGGGAAAGGAAGGGAAAGGAGAGGGGCACTGCCCGTTTCTGCCAACGGAGTGCCACTGGCACTATCTGGCACAGCGGCTGGCTGTCCGATGGCAGGTTCTGGCTCGCTCGGCGGTTGCTTATGGCCTGCTTCAGCGAGGCGCTTGGCGTATTCGGGCATCTGCCTGGCAGCTTCAGCGCGGCCGTGCTGCTTGCACAGGCCCGCCCACCGCGACTTCTCGCTGCGTGCCACTGCGCCGGCCGCCCAGGGGTTGTGCTCGGCCCAGTCATGCACCGAGCGCTCCGACTCTTCGCCGTCGAGCATGCGCAGGGAGACCAGCTGCTTCACGAAAGCTCCGGGCTCGCCGCGCCAGTCGGCCGACAGCTCGATGTCCTCGTCGTCCATGCCGGCCAAGTCGCCGTCGCTGCGGTCTGAGGCGACCCAGAGCACAAGGCAGACCCAGGCCCAGCAGCCATCTGCGCCAAGCCGGTTGCGCAGCTTCTTGACCTTCGGATTCGAGGCCAGGGTTGTTGAGAAACGGGCGTCAGTTGCCATTCAGCAGCGCTCCCACATCCGACCGCCACCCGTACCGTGGCCACGTTTTCGGGGCACGTCCACGCCCGGCACGATGCGGATCAGGCCGTCACGCTTCATCGAGCCGTAGATTCCGCCCAGCGAGCGGCCATCAGCGAAGGGGATGCCGCTGGCGGCAACGTGGTCCGTCAGGTCCTCGCCCGAGGCCGGGCCGGCGGCCAGCTTCTCCAGCACGGCAGCACGCACGCGCTCTCGGAAGGCGGGGCAATCACGCTCGGCGCGGTCGGTGGCCAGCTGCTGGGAAACCTGGCCCACGGCGCGGGCGGTGGGGAGGTCAGGTGGACGCAGGTCCATGCAGGTCTGTTCCATGCTCACCATCCCAGCCAGTCGCCCAGCGACTCGGCATCAGCTATGCCCTGCAGCTCGGCCGGGCTCAGGGTGGATTCGGGCGCGGGCGCGGGCTTCTCGGCCAGGCCATCGGGTAGCGTGGCGCCCCAGTTCCCTAACTCGAAGTGAGGCGCGGTGGCTGGCGCTGCCGGCGCGGCGGCTGGCGGACGAACTGGGGCACCAAGGCCGCCCAGGTCGTCGGTCGGGTTGTCGGTGGGTGTGCGCATCAGGCGGCCTCCAACTCTTCGAGTGCGTCGAACAAGCTCGGCATCGAGAACTCGAGCTCGGCCGTCTTGAGGTAGTGCACCTGGTCCAGGAAGTAGCCAGGATTCAGCTCGCTGCCGCCGCCGGTGCGCCCCTTCAAGATGGCGCGATACGGCACGGTGCCCAGGCCGCAGAACGGGTCATAGACGCGTTCGCCGGGCATGCTGTAGCGCTCGATCAGCCGGTCGACGATGTCGAACTGCAGCGGGCAGACGTGCTTCTCGACAGCGCGCCGGCTCTGGTCGCTGTTCAGCGTCAGCATGCGGGTGACGTCGTGCCAAACGTCCGGGTGCCAGCTGCCCGGCATGAGGCTCATGAAGGTGGACGGCAGCGAGCCCCGCGCGAGCAGCGCTTCACCGATCTGGACATGCGATTCGAAGTCATAGACCTGCGCGAGGCTGTGCTCGGTGAACAGCTTCGCGAGCTTGTCGGGGCCCAGGCTGGCCAGTTCCTCGACGGTCAGAAGCCGGTTGCCCTTGGAGCGCCAGTTCGCGTGCGCGTCCACCTGCCATCGGGCGAGGCTGTAGTCCTCGATCCGCTTGGAGATGCGGCTGTCGGCGTAGCCTTTCGAGCGGTCGGTCTGCGGCTTGTGGAACAGCAGGATGTACTCGGGCGAGCCCACACCCATCTTGCTGCTGTCCTTGCGCATCTCGGTGTAGCCGAGGCGGTAGGTTTGGTTGTTCTCGCGCACCACGTCCGTGACGACGGTGATCATGCCGAGGTAGTCGAAGCCGTGGCCGGGCAGCCCCATCGCCGGGATGCCGCTGTAGTGGGCCAGCGTCTCGGCATGGAACGGGCTGCTGGTGGGCAGGCCCTTGCCGGTGACGTTGCCGAAGTCGATGCGGTCCTTGACGTGGATCGCCGCGATGCGGCCGGGCTTCAGGATCCGCAGCAGTTCGGGCGTGAGGAAGTCCATCTGCGCCCAGAACTGCCGGTTGTCCTCGGTGTGGCCGAAGTCGTTGTAGCTGGGGCTGTACTCGTAGTGGTTCGCGAACGGGATCGACGTGATGATCAGGTCGACCGAGTTGTCCGGCTGCAGCTTGGCCTCTTCGACGCAATCGTTGTTGGCGACGGTGAAGCGCTCGCCGCGCACCTCCACGCGCTCAACGCCCAGGCTGCGCGCAAGCGTCTCTTGCATGGCGAGCTGGTTCAGCCCATAGGTGCGGATGATCTCGGTCATGGTGGCCTGCATGAGGTTGTGTTGAGCCCACTTCGCCAGCAGGTCGCGCAAGATCTCGCGCTCCGCCTCGCTGTGAACGATGTCGATGCGCACCGGGTGCGTCTGGCCGAAGCGCTGCACGCGGTGCACGGCTTGGATGAAGTCGTTGAACTTGTGGCCGATGCCGGCGAACACCTCGCGGTGGCAGTGCCTTTGAAAGTTGCAGCCGCTGCCGGCGATCACCGGCTTGGTGGACAGGACGCGGAACTGGCCGTTGCCGAAGCCGACGATGCGGCTCTCGCGCTCCTCCAGGTCCTGGCTGCCCCACACGCTCACCGCCTCAGGGATGGCGGCCTGCAGCGCGTGGCGCTCGGCCTCCAGGTCGTGCCAAACGACGAAGTTGTCATCCGGCGACTCGGCCAGGATCTCAGCCACCTTCGCCACGCGGCCCGGCAGGCTGTCGCGCTTCTCGGACGCAGCAGCACTCAGGCCCAGCGCGGGGTCGGTGAACATCAGCGCCTGGCCGTCGCGCTCTTCGCCGGCCTTGCTGTAGTCGCTCGGCACCTCGTGGTACCGGACATCAAGCGCCGGCAGCACATAGCCCTCATCGCTGTGGCCGAGGTCGCTCGGGCGCTGGATGAAGACGGCCCAGCTCGCAACCCACAACCAGAACTCCTGTTCCTTGTGCGGGTACAGCGTCAGGTTGCCGGCCTTCTCGCTGTCGCGCTGGAAAAACCGCGTCAGCGCCTGGCCGGTGTCCATCACGCCCAGGTAGCCGGCGTAGTGAATCAGCTCTTTGAAGCGGTTGGGGCTCGGTGTGGCCGTGGCAACGAACTTGAACTTCACCGGCGCGAAGGCCGGCAGGAACTCCTGATAGGTCTTGCTGCCGTAGCTGCGCAGCACGCTCGCCTCGTCCAGGTTGCTGGCCAGCCAGGTCGACGGGTTGACGTTGCCCTCGCGGATCGCTTCGTAGTTCGTCAGCCAGATGACACGCTCGTCGTCGATCTGTGCATCCCGATTGGCGAATCGCACCTGCAGGTCGTATTGCGCGAAGAAGCGCGAGGCCTGCTCAATGAACTCATGACGGACGCCCAGCGGGCAGACGATGCCGCGGATGCCAGCGAAGCGCTCGCCGATCAGGCGCATCAGTTCCAGCGCCGTCACCGTCTTGTGCAGGCCGAAGCTCGCGAAGATTGCGCGCTGACCGCCCAGCGCCGCCCACCGCACGATGTCGACGTTGTGCGGCTTGAGCAGGGGGTTCACCTCGGCCACGTCAACCTCAAAGCCGTTGAACTGGGCCAGCTTGATCTTCTGGCTCAGGAAGGCGGTGTAGTCGGTCACGCCGTGGCCTCTTCAGCAATGACGGCTTCGACGGTCTCCACGGCTTGGCCGCAAACACGCGCCACATGAGCCACAGCGGCCTCGTGGTCCATTTCCTTGATGGCGTCGGCGTAGAGGTCGGCGACGGTCTTGCGAGCGACAATGAGGTGAGGCATTCAGCGGTTCTCTCGTTGGGTGTTCAGGGGCCTCGCAGCGTTCGCGCGCTGCGGGGCTTCGTCTCGTTCAGGTGCCGGCCTTCATCGCCTCGATGGCCGCCAGCAGGTCAGGCAACATGCCCTCGACCTTCGACAGCACACGGGCTTTGCGGGCGATGTCGTTGTCCATGTACTTCGCGGCGAGGTAGCCGATGACGGCCGAGGCGTCGCCGGTGCTGGCGAGCCACGCTTCAAGGTCGTCGCAGTTCAGGCGCTGCGTGTCACCCTCGGCCGGGTTGAGCTTTCGGCTCAGCGTGGACGGGGCCATGTCAAGGTCCGCGGCCTGGCTCTTGAGGGACTTCTGCACCACGTTTGCCCGGTGCGCCACGAAGGAGCGCAGCGTCGGAAAACGTTCGGGAAGCGATGGCTCCCAGTTCAATGTGAGTTGACTCATCGCACGACACCGCAAGCCGAGTTGCTATCTCGTGCCATCTCGGCGCGAGGCAAAAAAAACATGATCTGGGCCATGCACTCCACCGACCCACACACCCTGGCCAAGCGCGCCGTCAAGGCCGCCCTCTCCCGCTGCGTGCGCGGGCTGATCGCTGACTTGGACGGAGCAGGCCGGGCGCACATGGCAATACCTGCAATGCGCGTCGAAGGACGGGCCCAGGTCGCGCTGGCAGACAAGCTGCGCAAGCGGGCTGAGAAAGCGGGGCTGTGATGGCGCATGGGTCAGCCCGCCTGCCCGGCTTCGGCTTGCTCGGGGACGGGGATGGCCGGCGCGCCCTTGGCTTTCTTCAGTTCAGGCCATATAAGGTGCCAGTCCTTCGGGCGCAGGTCCCAGCGGCGCACAGCCTTTCCGGTCGCCTCTTCGATGGCGACGGCGTTAGCGGCGCCTGGCACGCGCCCCCCGTAGTTGTGCCGCCATTGACGAATCTGTCCGTCGTTGTCGAGGCCGATCTTTTCCGCGAGCTCCTCAGAGGTCATCGCGCCGGAGTTGAGGTAGTCATGCAGTCGCATGGCCTCATTCTGTAGCAATGCGTACAGCTTTGCAAGTAGCCAATGCTGCTGGAGCATTTGGGACAGTGCTGCGCATGGCAACTCGCACACCTCGCGCCGCCGTGCAGCGCCGCGTCGCCCTACTCCAGGCCCTGCTGGATGGCCCGTTTCAGGGCAACAAGGCCGAGCTCGGGCGCCGGCTTGGCTACAAGGACGGCTCTCTCATCGGGCAGTTCTTGCGCGAGGACCGACCGCTGACAGAAGCAACGGAGTTGAAGATGCTCAGCTTGCCGGAAAGTCGTCGGATCGCGAGCAACGACTCAGCGCAAACCCTGGTGGCTCAATCCGTGAGCCAGGCCGTCGCTAATCTCCCGTCCACAACGAGCTGGGAGGCTGTGATGGACCGGGAGAAGATGCCTATATGGCCTGACGAGATCACAGTCATCGTGCCGGACCGCGCGCTTGAGCCTCATGTCATGAGCGGGGACCACGTCACATTCGAAGCGTGCTCTGAGGCCGAGCCGACCAGCGTCGTCGTGCTCGAAATTGAGGACGGAAGCCGGTGGATTCGGCGGCTGGTTCGCCGCGCGGACGGCTCTCTGTGGGGGGCCGCCACCAAGGACGCCTTCCCCGAGTTCCCTGCAACCAAGATCCTGGCGCGCGCGGTGCGACGCAGCAGCCCATTCAACGGTTTTTGATAGCCCGAGATGAAGGCGTCATTTGCAGTCCTGGCGATGCTTGCGGCCACCGTCGCCCAAGCAGCACCGCCACTCTCATCTCCAGTTCCGTTCGACGATCCAGATGGGGCACAGTTGGTTCGAGGGCATGACTTCAAGCGCATCATTCAGGCAGCTCTGTCTTTCAAACAGAAAGACCAATTTGAAACGACAGAAGCGTTCGATATCAGACGCGCCGCATGGGAGACGAAAGCAATCTACGGCAGCGTGACTCCAACATCATTGCTGTCAGTGAGCGCCGGACACGCCTCGACAGAAGAGGACCGAACGCTGTTCTACCGGTATGACGCAGACTCCCAGCGGCTTGAACTTTGCCTGACGGGCTTTCCGCGCGCCATCGAGGTGGACTCGCGCACTACGCCGCTGGGTACATACGTCGGAAAGAACGCGTTCGGCGTTGCCAAGACCGTTTACAGGTCCACGGTGGAAAGCTACAGGGTTGAGATGCCCTACGCAGACTACAAGCCGAACTGCCAGGACGGGGCTCTGTTGGCGCCCTCAGTCGCACGCGTTGTCCTCCATGGCGCATCGTTTGCGGTTGTCGGTAAGCTGATGCCGCCGTACGCTGAAACCCGGGTGGACTACACCAGCCCAACAGTCAAAGAACCGGTTGAGCGCAAGTACATAACCCATGACGCGCGATTTGAGCCGGCCTACTTTGCCCTCGTAGCCAAGGATGGCCGGCTGATCGCGCGTGTCGACTACCCGCGGCGAGTCGAGTGATGTAGTCAGCTCCGGGCTGCCCGGCTCAACGACCGTCAGAAGCCCGCCGCGAGCGGGCTTTTCTGTACCTTCAATTTGCTACAGGGTTTATCCTTACCTGCTATCTGTACACTTTGCTATTGCACAAAACCTGTACTGTTTGCTACAGTAACTACGTCGCCCAAGAAAACGCCAGTTGGCGGGGGACATGAGGCAGGGGATGGCACAAGTTCTGGACTTTGCAGCAGCGCAGAAGGCACGGCAAGAGCGCCGCGCGTCGCCGGGCAGCCTGGCGCGACTGACGCAGTGGACTTCCCCGAAGCGCCGCGGTCGGCCTGAGTTGGATCAGACGGCCGCTGCCGCTGCGAAGCCCTTCCAGTTCCGTGGGGTGCTGTGATGCAAGCAGCAGCACTCAACGAAGCGCGCCCGGTCGAGTCGGTCAATGAATGGCTGGCCGGCGTGCAGGTTCAGGCCGATGCCGTTGCAGGCAAGTTCGCCCGGGCGGCGGCAGACCTGAAGCGCGAGCAACTGGCCGAGGCCACGAAGCACCGGGACCACTACAGCAACTTGGCGGCCGAGACCAAGGCCATGGCCGCCGAGCGCGAGACGTTCCAGGGCCGTGAAGCCACGATGGCAGCGGCCATGCGCTACAAGGCTCAGGCGCTGGTGTGGGAGCGCGAGGTCTGCTCGCTGACGGCGCAGCTGGCGGCACCGGTGGTGCAGGCCGCTGTCGAGCTTCCCACCGATGCAGTCGCCGGCATGGATGACATGTGCGGGGTGGCGGCATGAGCCTCACCAAGCAATCCGTCGCCGATCTGGCGAAATCGATCCGGGATTGCCGCGTGATGGCAGTCGCGAACGCGGACGGTGAACGCCGCTACGTCAACGCCGGCTTCGTTGGCGGCCTGGAATCCACCATCGCGCACTTCGTTCAGCAGCAAAAGCAGGACTCCACCGAAGTCCGCGACGCGTTCAGCTATGAGCCCACGCCTGAAGAGCTGGCTGCCTATCGCGAGCGTCAGGCCCAGTGGCATGCCGAGTACCTGGCGCGCAAGGCCGACGTCGCTTCAGGAGCGCAGCAATGAACCACCGCGCTCCCCTCCTTCCCGATTCCGGCCTCTGGATCGCGCCGCAGGGCCGCCCGGCCTGGCCCGCGCGCCGTTGCTCTCCCGAGGTCCAGCCCTTCGGCGGCTGCGACTGCTCGGCAGGCAAGACCGCTTGCGATTGCATCCAGCCTGCGCCGGCCGAGGCCTGCACAGAACTGGGCGCCGACTCCGCGCAGCTCAAAAAGCAACCGCTGTCGGTGGGCGAGGCCTATCTGCTGATGGTCATCTACATGCTGTCTTGTTGCATCGCGGTGTCGGTGCTGTGCCTTATCTCCGACGCGCTGCAGGTGGCGGCGCGATGACCAACGAACAACACGGACGCCTGGCTGACATCGCCGTCGTCGTCATTGCTTCGCTGGCCGCCTTCATGTGGCAGGTCGGCGTCTTTTCATAACTGAGGAACACCATGGACATCGCTGAAACCGTCGCACGCGCTGAAGACCAGCGCGACGACGAACGAATCGCCACCAAGGCTCGCGCGCAGGCGTTCGACTTCGACCTGGAGCCCAAGGCTGCGCAGCTGCCGGCACCGATAACCGCCCAGCAGCTGCGGCCCTCGGGTGGCGTCACGCCGGCCGACCTGCTCCGCGTCGCGATGGAGGCCGGTGACAAGGACATCGACCGCCTGGAGCGCTTGAGCCAGATGGACCTGCGCTACCGCGAGCTGCAGGACGCCGAGCGCAAGGAAGCCCGGATGCTGGCGTGGCGCGCAGCGTTCGTCGGCCTGTCCGGCGAGGGCATCGTCGTGCCCAAGACCAAGCACGTCGACCGCGGCCGCGCTGGAAGCTTCGAGCAAGCCGAGTTTGACGAGGTGAAGCGCCGCCTCTCCGCTCCTTGCGCTCGTCACGGCTTCGGTTTCCGGCACAACCAGAAGTTCGGCTCAAAGCGCGTCGAAGGCCTTGAGGGCGATCAGCCGTGGGTTTGGGTCTGGTGCTACCTAGATCACACGCAGGGGCACAGCGAGGTCATCGAGCTCGAAGGCCCGGCCGGCGACCTGCCCGCAAACACCGTGGTGCAGAACCAGCAGGCAACCGCGTCCTACCTGAAGCGGGTCTCGCTGCTCGCCATCACCGGCACGGCGACCGGCGGCGAAGACGAAGAAATCAAGCTGGTCAAGCAGCAGAAGGGCGCCGACAAGACCGACCGCCTGGACGTGATGCGCGACGCCGGCCGCGCCGCTTCGCTGGAGGGCATGAAGGTGCTCACCGACTGGTGGGGCAGCTTGACCGACAAGGACCGCGCCGACCTGAGCAAGGACTTCGGCGGCATGCGCAAGGCCGCGCGCCTGGCCGACGAGGAAGCCGCGAAATGAGCGCCGACCTCATCGTCCGCTGCAGCTCCATCGGCAAGTTGATGGCCAAGCCCGACAACGCCGAGCTCGATCCGATCTACCGCACCGAGGAACTGGCCGGCATCATCGCCAAGACCAAGCGCACCGAAGAGGAAAAGTCGGTGCTGGCCGAGGCGCAGCGCAAGAGCCTGTCGGCCGGCGGCAAGACGCATGTGCGCGAGCTGGTGCGCGAGGCGATCTACGGCTTCGAGCCGGCCGAGATCGAGACGCGCCCGATCCTCAAGGGTCGCGCCGTCGAGGCGGAGTGCATCGCGCTGCTGGCCAAGCTCACCGGCCGGCCGCTGGTCAAGAACACCGAGCGCCGCAACAACGGCCTGATCTCCGGCGAGTGCGACATCTTCGACGCACCGCTGCGCCATGGCCGCGACGTGAAGGCGCCGTACAGCATGGAGACGATGCCCATCGTCTTGGCCGACTGCTACGACAGCGGCTACTTCCACCAGATGCAGGGCTACGAAATCTTGTGGGATGCCGAGACCTGGAGCGTGGACTACGTGCTGGTCAACACCCCCGAGGAGTTCGTCGGCTTCGAGCCCGCCCACCTGCACTTCGTTGACCACATCGCCGAAGCGCACCGCTGGACCACCTGGACGGTGCAGCGCGACCGCGCGCTGGAGTCGCTGATCGTGGACAAGGTGCTGGCCGCGCGCCGGTACTACCGCCAGGTCATCAACGAGTTCGATTGCACGCATGGCGGCAGCGTGCCCGAAGTGCCCCCGACCGCGCCGGCAATCAAGTTGCAGCCCACCAACCACCTCGGCGCGCTCGGCGCTGCCGTTCTCGCAGACCTGGACTTCTGAGGATCACCATGGACACCGACTTCCCCGTCATTGAAGACCCTGTTGCCGCCGCGCCAGCGCCGGCCCATGCAGTCGCCACCCAGCAGCCTGGCGGCGAGCTGAGCATCGAGACGTTCAACCTCAAGACGTTGGCCCTGGCCTACTTCGGCCCCTGGCGCGCCAACGTCACCGAGACCAAGCTCAAGCTGACGGGCGTCGAGCATGACATGACGACGCCGACCAAGATCGCGGACGTCAAGAGTCTGCGCCACCGCCTCATCAACGTGCCGCTGGCGACGGCGCGTGCCACATCCGAGGCGCTGAAGAAGAAGCTGAACGGCACGAAGACCGATGTCGTGAACGAGCTGGAGGCCATCGAGGCGGGCTACGCCGAGGCCGCCAAGCTCATCACGCCCCAGATAGAAGCCGCAGAGGCCAAGCTCGCCGAAGAGAAGCGCATCGCCGCCGAGAAGGAAGCCGCCCGCGTACAGGGTCACCGCGACGCGCTGGACAGGCTGGCCGCGCCCGCTGAGCGCGCCGCCAGCCCAGACATGACCGCCGAGCGGATCGCGAAGGGCATCGAGCTCGTCGAGGCCATCGTCATCGACCGCGCGGCGTGGGAAGACTTCGCCGACCGCGCCGAGGAACAGAAGGCCGTCACGCTGGAGCGCATGCGTGCGCTGCACGCCAAGGCCGTTGCCGCGGAAGCCGAAGCTGCGCGCCTGGCCGAGGAACGCGCCGAGGCTGCCCGGGTTGCCGAGGCACAGCGCATCGAAGCCGCCCGCCTGGCCGCCATCGCCGCTGACCTCGCGCGCCAACATGCAGAGCTGCAGGCCGAGCGCGACCGCATCGCCGCTGAAGCCAAGGCCCGCGCTGACGAAGCCGCCCGCGTGGAGCAGGAGACCGCCGACCGCGAGTTGCGCGAATCGCTGAACCGCTCCGCTGAAGCTGCCAGGGCTCGCGAAGCCGCTGAAGCGCTGGCCATCCAGCCGGCCGAACAAGACACCCCCGCGCAGGGCTCGCAACAGGTTTTGAAGGCAGAGGCGCCCGCGCCCGACGCTACCGACCGCGATGCCCCTGCCAGCACCAGCCCGAGCGTCGGCTCTATGGGCGCCAGGCAAGCCGCCGACGCGGCCCCATCCGTGGAGGCTGAGGTGCCAACGCTCACTCTGGGCACCATCAAAGAACGCATCGCCCCGCTGTCGATCACCGCTGAAGGCCTCGCCTCGCTGGGCTACCACGCGACCAAGATCAAGGCGACTTGTTTCTACAGCGAGTCGGACTGGAACGACATCAAGGCCGCCATGCGCAAGGTGCTGGCGTGAGCGCGCTCGGTCAAGCCATCCGCACGCGCCGCCGCGCGCTCAACCTGAGCCAGACCCAGGTGGGCAAGCTGGCGAGCCTCGCCACCAGCCACATCTGCCAGATCGAGACCGGCAAGAGCATGCCCGGCGTCGAAGCGTTGCAGGCCATCGCCAAGGCGTTAGACGTGCCGGCCGGGGACTTCATGGCGGCAGTGCAGACGAAGGCCGACGTGGACCTGCGCGACCGCTTCGCAGGGCTGGCGCTGCACGCGATGCTGTCCAACCCGAACACGGAAGGCGCCAACGCGGGCGCCAATGGCCTCTCCGTGTTCCCTGGCTACGCCTACGAATGGGCAGACGCAATGCTCAAGGCGAGGGCCGTGTGATGGCTTCCCGCCGCGCCCGCCTCCGCCAGCAGGCCCGCCCCTGGCAATCAAAACCCGATCAAGAAACGCCCATCGACTGGGCCGCCCTTGCTCAAGAGCGGCAGAGCCGCGAGCAGCAACCTCAACCGAAAGCGCCTGCATGTTCAAGAGCCTGATCACCTACCGTATCGGCGCCGACCTCGCGCTGGACCTGCCCACCGTCGCCGAGGCGCTGGCCAAGGAACCTTTCCACCCGTGCGCGCCCACGCAGCCGCTGTCCGTCGGCTGGGCCCCGCCGCGCGGCATTGAGCACGGCGCTCTGGTCGAGGCCGTAGATGGCCACTGGCTGCTGCAGCTGAAGCGCGAGCAGCGCATCCTGCCGTCGTCGGTCGTCGCTGATCGCGTTGAGGAACTGGCCGAGCACGTCGAAGAATCGACCGGCCGCAAGCCCGGCAAGAAGGCGCGCAAGGACCTGAAGGAGCAGGCTGTGCATGAGCTGCTGCCGCAGGCCTTCACCAAGACGTCCGCCACGCTGGTCTGGATCGCCACCGAGCAGCGCCTGCTGCTGGTGGACGCCGGCAGCACCTCGCGCGCTGACGAGGTCGTGACGCTGCTGATTCAGGCAATCCCCGGCCTGTCGCTTCAGCTGATCCAAACGGCGGAGTCGCCGGCCGCAGTCATGGCCGCGTGGCTGCAAGACGGCGTGACGCCGGAAGGCTTCCAGATCGAGCGCGAGCTTGAGCTCAAGGGCAGCGACGAGCAGAAGCCCATCGTGCGCTACGCCCGCCACCCGCTGGACATTGACGAGGTACGCGCGCACCTGGTGGCCGGCAAGATGCCAACGCGCCTGGCGTTGAGCTGGAACGAGCGCGTCGCGTTCACGCTGACGGACGGCTTCGCGCTCAAGAAGATCAGCTTCCTGGATCT
>SEEY01000472.1 GCA_004211235.1 Rubrivivax sp. | reverse complement strand
CTTTTGCGGCCGGCCGCTTCATGAACCCGTTGTGCGCCACGGCCCCTTCGTCATGAGCGACGAAGGCCAGGTCGTGGCCGCGCTGCAGCGATTTCAGTCGGGCGGCATGGGCCGCCTGCCCCCCAGATAGCGCCCTGACAGCTCCTCCAGATAACCCAAGCAACAAGACGGAAAACACTCATGAACGCACCCCAGGACAACCCCGCCGCGCCCAAGCCCGCCGTCACTGCAAAAAAGAGTGGCCCGCCCGTGCCGCTGCTCATCGTCGGCGCCATCCTGCTGATCGGCGGCATCGGCCTGGGCGGCCGCATGTGGTGGCGCGCCCAGCATCTGGTGGAAACGGAGAACGCCTTCGTGTCCGGCCGCATCCACCCGGTCGCGACCCGCGTGGCCGGCGTCGTCACCGAGATGCACATGCAGGACAACGCGGTCGTCAAGGCCGGCGACGTGCTGCTGCGGCTGGACCCGGCGGATGCCTCCGTGCAGATCGAGCGGCTGAAGGCGCAGATCGCCCAGGCTGACGCGGCCATCGCCACCAGCGCGGCGCAGATCGCCCAGGCCCGGGCCCAGGCCGCGGTGACCAACTCGCAGGTGGCCCAGGCCGAGAGCGTGCTGGCCCGCACCGAACTGGAGGCCAAGCGCAGCCAGGCGCTGTTCGGTGCCGAACTGCGCGCTACCAGCCGGCAGGAGCTGGACGCGGCCCTCGCCGCGCGAGACGTCGCCCGCGCCGACGTGGCCGCCCGCAAGGCCGGCGCTTCTGCGGCCAGGGAAGCGGTCGCCGCCGCCGAGAGCACGCGCCAGTCCGCCAACGCGCAGAAGAGCGCCACGCAGGCACTGCTGAAGGATGCGCAGAACCAGCTCGGCTATGTCGAACTCAGGGCATCCAGCGACGGCCGCGTCGGCAAGCGCACGGTCGAAGTCGGCCAGCGCGTCAACGCCGGCCAGCAGCTCGCGGCCATCGTCGAGCCCGAGGTCTGGGTCACGGCCAACTTCAAGGAAACCCAGCTGGCGAAGATGAAGCCCGGCCAGAAGGTGCATGTGAAGGTCGATGCCTTCCCCGGCAAAGAGCTGGAAGGCCACGTCGACAGCTTCGCTCCGGCCTCGGGCGCCAGCTTCGCGCTGCTGCCGCCGGACAACGCGACCGGCAACTTCACGAAGATCGTGCAGCGCCTGCCGGTCAAGGTGGTGTTCGAGCCGGAGAGCCTGAAGAGCCTGGGCGACGCAGCCTCACGCATCGTGCCCGGCTTGTCGGTGCAGGTGGAAGTCCACATCGCCGAGTGACGCTGCCATGGGCAACGAGAACTACCTCCCCCCGCCGCCCGGTGACAAGGTCAGTGGCCGCACCTGGCTGGCCGTGCTGGCGAGCCTGCTGGGCGCCTTCATGGCCGTGCTTGACATTGCTATCACCAACTCTTCGCTGCGCGACATCCTCGGGGCGCTGTCGGCCACGCAGGAAGAGGGCTCCTGGATCTCCAGTGCCTACCTCGTCGCGGAGATCGTCGTCATCCCGCTCGCAGGCTTCCTGTCGATGGTCTTCTCGACGCGGCGCTATCTCGTCATCAACGTCGCGCTGTTCCTGCTCTTCAGCACGCTCTGCGGCATGGCCTGGAGCCTGGAATCGATGATCGCCTTCCGCGCCGCCCAGGGCTTCACGGGCGGCGTCATGATTCCGATGGCGATGACGCTGGTCACGCGCAAGCTCCCGCTCAACAAGCGGCCCATCGGCCTGGCGCTCTTCGGCATGACGGCGACGCTTGCGCCGACCCTCGGCCCGACGGTCGGCGGCTATCTGACGGAGCTCTACGGCTGGCCCAGCATCTTCTACATCAACTGGGTGCCCGGCATCCTGCTGATGCTCGGCGTCAGCATCGGCCTGGACAAGGAGCCGATGAACCTGAAGCTGCTGCGCGAGGTCGACTGGTGGGGCGTCGTCTTCATGGCCGTGGGCCTGGGCTCGCTGACAGCGATGCTGGAGGAAGGCAATGCCAAGGACTGGTTCCAGAGCCCCTTCATCATCACGGCCGCCGTGCTGGCGGTGGGCGGCATCTACGGCTGGGCCTGGCGCGGCCTGACGCGCAAGAACACCTTCATCGACCTGCACATCCTCGGCCGCCCGAGCTTCCTGATTGCCGGCGTCATCGCCTTCGCCACCGGCATGGGCCTGTACGGCTCGGCCTTCATCCTGCCGCTGTATCTCGGCCAGATCGCCAGCTACACGCCGATGCAGATCGGCATCGTCATCATGTGGATGGGCCTGCCGCAGCTCTTCATCATGCCGTTCGCGGCCAAGCTGTCCACGAAGCTGGACAACCGCGTGATGATGAGCGTGGGCCTGGCGCTGTTTGCCACGTCCTGCTTCATGAACACGCACATGAGCGCCGACACGGCCGGCCCCGAGCTGCTGTTCGCGCAGATCGTCCGCGCGCTGGGCCAGCCGCTGATCATGATCACGCTGACCAACTTCGCGGTGAACGGCGTGCCGCCCAACCTGCTGCCGAGCGCGTCGGGCATGTTCAACATGATGCGCAACCTCGGCGGCTCGGTCGGCATCGCCACGCTGGCGACGCTCTTGACCAACCGCGAGCACCTGCACAGCGCCCGCGTCGGCGAGGCCGTCAGCCTCTACGACCCGGCCACGCAGACCCGCCTGGACGCCATGGCGCAGAACTTTGCCGCCAAGGGCTCCGACCTCACCACCGCGCAGGACATGGCCATCAAGGCACTCGACAACGTCGTGCGCCGGGACAGCTTCGTCATGGCCTACAACGACGCCTTCCTCATCCTCGGCATCGCGCTCATCAGCTGCGTCGCCATCGTCTGGATGAGCAAGAAGGTGCTCGGCGGCGCTGGCGCTGCCGAAGCCGCCCACTGAATTCGGGAGATCAAGAAATGATCCAACTCAAGACCGTCCTCACCCTCGTCGCCACCGCAGCACTCGCGGCCTGCACGACGCTCGGCCCGAACTACCAGGCACCCGCCGCCAACGCGCCCGCCGCCTACCGCGCCGCCGCCCCGGTGGCCGGCGCCGAACTGCAGCGCGACTGGTGGCTGATGTTCAACGACGCACAGCTGAACGCGCTGGAAGCGCAGGCGCTGCAGGCCAGCCCCACGCTGGCCGCCGCGGCCGCGCGCATCGAGCGGGCCCGCGCCGTGTTCGGCGCGACGAAGGCCGACGTGCTGCCGCGAGTCGACGTCGGCGCCAACGCCGGCGGCCTGCGCACGTCGGCCAAGGCGACGACGACGCCGGTGCTGAACGGCCATCCCGTCACCTTCGAAGGCGAGACCTTCGGCCTGTCCGCCAGCATCGGCTGGGAGCTGGACCTGTGGGGCCGCGTGAAGCGCCAGAGCGAGTCCGCCCAGGCCCAGCTGGATGCGACGACGCTCGACGCCGCCGCCGCCCGCGTCGCGCTGACGGCCGACGTCGCTGCCGCCTACTGGCAATGGCGTGCGCTGGCCGACGAGACTGTCGCGCTGCAACGCGTGCGCGACAGCCGTGCCAAGGCCTTCCAGGTGGCGCAGACGCGCTTCGACGCGGGTTCGTCGACGACGCAGGACCTGGAACGCGTGCGCGCCGAGCTCGCCGCCGCCGATGCCGACGTGACCGACCTGCCGCGCCGCCAGGCCCTGCTGGCCAACCAGATCGCCGCGCTGACCGGCCAGGCCGCCGCCGAGCTGAAGCTCACCGCCGTGCCGCTGGCCGCGCCGCCGCAGGTGCGCACCGGCCTGCCATCGGAGCTGCTGCAGCGCCGGCCCGACCTGGCCCAGAGCCTCGCGCAGCTGCATGCCGCCACGGCCCAGG
>SEEY01000471.1 GCA_004211235.1 Rubrivivax sp. | reverse complement strand
ACCGTGCTCCACGCGTTCGGCGAGCGCTGGCTGCTGGCGCACGGCGATGCGCAGTGCCTGGACGACTCGGCGTACCAGGCCTGGCGAACGACCAGCCGCTCCGCCGCGTGGCAGGCCGACTTCCTCGCCAAGCCCCTGGCCGACCGCCAGGCCTTTGGTCGCCAGGCGCGAGCCCAGAGCCGCGCATCCCAGGCGGCGCAGCTGATGTCGACGGACCTGGATGCCGACGCCTGCCGCGCCCTGCTCGCCGAAGCGGATGCCGCAACGATGATCCACGGGCACACCCACCGCCCCGCCGAGCACGACCTCGGCGGCAAGCTCAGGCGCATCGTGCTGTCGGACTGGGACCTGGACGCCAGCCCGCCGCGCGGCGACGTGATCCGGCTGTCCAGCGCAGGCCTGCAACGCCTGTCGCTGTGATCTTCAAGCTCATCAGGAACTGGCGCGAACAACGTGCCGCCCGCCGCCATGCCATCCCTGATGCGCTGTGGCAGTTGACGCTGCTGCGCTACCCCTTCCTGGCCCAGCGCAGCCAGGACGACCTCGCCGAACTGCGACGGCTGTGCAGCCTGTTCCTGTCCACCAAGGAGTTCCACGGCGTCGACGGTTTCGAGGTCAGCGACGAGGTCGCCGTCGCGGTGGCCGCACAGGCCTGCCTGCCGGTGCTGCGCCTGGGCCTGTCCTGGTACGACAGCTTCGTCGGCATCGTCATGCACGCGGGCGAGGTCGTCGCGCAGCGGCGCTTCGAGGATGAAGACGGCGTCGTTCATGAATACGACGAGGAACTGGCCGGCGAAGCCATGGAAGGCGGCCCGCTGATGCTGGCCTGGAACGCCATCGCCGTCAGCAATGATCCCGCGCAGTTCGGCGCGGACGAGGTCTTCAACGTCGTCATTCACGAGTTCGCCCACGTCATCGACATGCGCGACGGCGAGGCCGACGGCGTGCCACCCCTCGGGTCCGAGGAACGGGAACGGTGGATCGCCGTCATCGACGCAGCGTGGGAAGCCTTCTGCAGGCGCGTCGATGCCGGCGAGGAGACGCTGATCGACCCCTACGGCGCAGAGGCGGTCGAGGAGTTCTTCGCCGTGGCGGTTGAAGCCTTCTTCGTCGCGCCG
Source organism: Rubrivivax sp. (assembly GCA_004211235.1). The sequence goes on along the minus strand of SEEY01000471.1, from coordinate 2,683 downwards.
GCCGCGATGCGCACCGAAGAGCCGGCGATGTATGACCTGCTGGCGCGCTTCTTCCTGCAGGATCCGGCGGCCTGAAAGAAAGCGCTTGTCGGGCCCTGCTCCTGTTCCATTGAGCACCCTGCTCCAGGCCTGGCAAGGCACGCCGCCGAAAAGGCCTGAGCGACACTCGGCCCGACTGAAAGCCCTCGCCCCGCTGCCCGGTCAGCCGGGCCCTGATTCCAGCCTCACTTCCACCTGCCTGTGAGGCTTCTTCTGCCGCATCGGATTCACGTTTGAACGACCTGGAGCAACTCCGCAACGGCGTCCTGCACGGCGCACGGCGCCTCACCCTGCGCGCAGGCCTGCGTGAACTTCCCGCCGAGGTGTACGCACTGGCCGACACGCTGGAGGTGCTGGACCTCTCCGGCAACGAGCTGGAAGACCTGCCGCCCGACCTGCCGCGGCTGCATCGGTTGAAGGTCATCTTCTGCGCCAACAACCGGTTCACGCGGCTGCCCGAGGTGCTGGGGCGTTGCGCGGCGTTGGAGATGGTCGGCTTCAAGGCCAACCGGATCGTCGAGGTGCCTGCCGCCGCGCTGCCGCCACGCCTGCGCTGGCTCATCCTGACCGACAACGACATCACCGCTCTCCCTGACGAGCTCGGCCGCCGCCCGCTGCAGAAGGTGGCGCTGGCGGGCAACCGGCTGGCCGCTCTGCCCGCCAGCTTCGCGGCCTGCGAGACGCTCGAGCTGCTGCGCATCTCGGCCAACCAGCTCGACGGCCTGCCCGACGGGCTGCTCGCGCTGCCACGGCTGACCTGGCTCGCGCACGGCGGCAATCCGTTCAGCAGCGCGCACGAGGCGCATGCGCTCGAACAGACCGCCATGCCTCGCGTGCCCTGGTCGTCGCTGGACATGCAGGCGCTGCTGGGCGAAGGGGCGTCCGGCCACATCTACCGTGCCGCTCAGGCCGGCGGCGAAACGGTCGCGGTGAAGGTCTTCAAGGGTGAGGTCACCAGCGACGGCCTGCCGGCGACCGAGCTGGCAGCCAGCCTGCAGGCGGGATCGCATCCGCAGCTGATTCCCGCCATTGGCCGCCTGACCGGCCATCCAAGCGGCGCCGACGGCTTGTTGATGCCGCTGATCGGCCCCGAGTTCCGCGTGCTTGCCGGCCCGCCCAGCCTGGCGACCTGCACGCGCGACGTCTACGACCCGGCCCTGCGCATGACACCTGACGCCGTGCTGCTCCTGGCCGCCGGCATCGCCAGCGCCCTGGCGCATCTGCATGAACGCGGCCTCACGCACGGCGACCTGTATGCGCACAACATCCTGCACGACGGCCTTGGCCAGGCCCGACTGGGCGACTTCGGCGCCGCGTCGTTCCTGGGCGGCGTGCCGGCCTATCAGGCGGCGGCCTTGCAAGCGCTCGATGTGCGGGCGTTGGGCTGCCTGCTGGAAGAGCTGCGGGCCTGCGCAGAGGCTGCCGTTGCGTTGGCGCCCATGGCCGCGCTCGCTGAAGCGTGCCTGCGCGCCGACCCCGGCCGCAGGCCGGATTCGCGCGAGCTGGCGCAAGCGTTGCAGGCGCTGGCCCAGCGCTGAGTTCGGGCGGCCGACGCGCCGTTCAGACTTCCGAAGTCTTGCTCAGTGCCTCGGTTCACGCGCCTGCACGGTCCCCTCACCAGCCTGACGCCGGCACGCATCGCGAGACTCAAAAGGCCACGCTCAAGCCCAGCACCGCCGTGCGCCGCGTCGACGCGGTCGTCCACGTGACCGGCCCGCCGCGACTCACGGACACCCAGGCGAGCTGGAGGTCCGCATGCTCGCCCAACTGCCAGGCCAACCCCGCCCGCAGATCGATGCGCGTGGGCCCGTGGCGCCCGCCATAGGTGGCCAACGGCCAGCGCGGCTCGCCGTGGCCCTTGAGCGCGCCGACATGGCCCACAGCTGCGATGCCAGCGGCCAGCGGCCAGCGCAGGTTGAACTCGCCGTAGACCGCGCGCTGGCCGCTGCCGTAGTGGTCGGGCGCATGGTGCAAGCGCACGTTCCAGCGCTCCCCGAGGAGGCCCACGTAACCCTCGAGATAGTCGTAGCGTGACACCCCGGCGAAACGGTGGGCCACCAACCCGATTTCGGCATCGAGTCCGGGCCGAAGCCCGCCGACGCGGCCGCCATAGGCACGCAGCCAGCCGGCCTGGCGGTCCTTGTCGAAGCGGGCCTGCGTCAGTGCGGCTCCGCCGTACCAGCCGGCCGGACCGTCCCAGGCCAGGCCGACTTGCGCGCCAGGCTTGTCGTTGCTGTAGCTGACACCGCGCTCACGCGCATCGGACTGCACCGAGAGCGTCCCACCGATGTCGGCGTGCGCAGCGCCGGCCAGCAGCCACAGCGGAGCGAGCAGGGGTAAGCGTCGAGCAGATCTGGCCGGGCACGCGGGTGGCATCAGTCCGCAGTTTGCCCCAGTGCCGCACACGCCACCTGACGCGTGCCGACGTGGCGGGCGAGCGTCGCGCAGCCGTCGATGCGGCCCTGTCCCGCGGTGACGAGAACCGCGCTGGCCGCCTGTACGCCGCGCACGTCAAGCTCCCGCACCAGCGCCAGCAGGCCGGTCACATGCGCGGCGGCAAAAGATGAGCCGGTCACCAGCGTCCAGCCGCCACCCGGCGCCGCGCATGTGACCGGCCTGCTGGCGCTGGTGCGGGAGCTTGACG
>SEEY01000470.1 GCA_004211235.1 Rubrivivax sp. | reverse complement strand
GACCCAGCGGCCGCTCGCCCCGTCGGTGGCCAGCACCGACACCAGCGCGCCGTGGAAAGCGTGCTGCCCGGCGCGCTGGTGTCGGTGCTGGCCACCGACGGGGCGAGCGGCCGCTGGGTCAGCGCCCAGGACTTCGCGGCGCTCTGAAATGCCGGCGCTGTTGCTGCCCGGCTGGCAGAACTCCGGCCCCGGCCACTGGCAAAGCCGCTGGGAAGCCCTGCATGGCGACCGGCGCGTGGAGCAGCACGACTGGGACTGGCCGCGGCGCGGCGACTGGATGGCGCGCCTGGACGAAGTGCTGCTCGAGTGCGACGGGCCCGTGCTGCTGGCCGCGCATTCCCTCGGCTGCCAGCTGGTGGCGGCCTGGGCCGAGCATTCGCAGCACACCGCCCGCGTCGGCGGCGCGCTGCTCGTGGCGCCGCCCGACACCGAGCGCGAGGACATGCCGCCCCAGCTGCACAACTGGCGGCCCATCCGCCGCAGCCGTCTGCCCTTTCCCAGCATCGCCGTCGTCAGCAGCGACGACCCCTTCTGCGCGCTGGAACGCAGCACGCAGATGGCGGCCGACTGGGGCAGCAGCGTCGTCATGGCCGGGCCGCGCGGGCATCTGAATGCCGACTCCGGCCTGGGCGACTGGCCGGAAGGCCGGCAACTGCTGATGAGCCTCTGACGGACAATCCCGGCCCATATGGCTACCAAGAAACCCAAAGGCCTCGGCCTCGGCCTCGAAGCGCTGCTCGGCCCCAAGGTCAGCGAGGCCCCGGCCTCCGAACTGCCGTCCGTGCTGAAGCTCGAACAGCTGCAGGCGGGCAAGTACCAGCCGCGCACGCGCATGGACGAAGGCTCGCTGTACGAGCTGGCCGAGAGCATCAAGGCGCAAGGCATCATGCAGCCGATCCTCGTCCGGCCGATCACCGCGAGCGGCGGTGCGGGCTACGAGATCATTGCCGGAGAACGGCGCTTCCGTGCCGCAAAACTTGCGGGTCTGCGCGAGGTGCCGGTGCTGGTGAAGGCGGTGCCCGACGAGTCTGCCGCGGCGATGGCGCTGATCGAGAACATCCAGCGCGAAGACCTCAACCCGCTGGAAGAAGCGCAAGGCCTGAAGCGACTCACCGACGAGTTCGGCCTGACGCATGAGCAGGCCGCCCAGGCGGTGGGCCGGTCCCGCAGCGCGGCGAGCAATCTGCTGCGGCTGTTGAACCTGTCGGCGCCGGTGCAGAACATGCTGATGGCCGGCGACCTCGACATGGGCCATGCCCGCGCGCTGCTGCCGCTGGATGGCGCCACGCAGATCACCACCGCCAGCGAAATCGCGGCGAAGAACCTGAGCGTGCGCGAGGCCGAGAAGCTGGTGGCGAAGCACCAGGGCGCCGCCCGCCAGACGCCGCTGCTGCGCGTGAAGAGCGACAAGAGCCGCGATGTGCTGCGGCTGGAAGAAGAGCTGGCCGACGCCCTCGGCGCGACCGTCGAGGTGCGCGTGAAGAAGGCCGGCAAGCGCGGCAGCCAGAGCGGCGAGCTCGCCATCCACTTCGACTCGCTCGACGCGCTCTCGGGCATTCTCGACAAGCTGCGCGGCGTCTGAGCAAGGCGTCGCCCGCGTCTTCACGCAATGCGGCGGCGTCCGACAACGCCGCATTCACAGGCGTCGAACACTGCGACGTGGCAGCAATGGCGCCGCCCGATGCCACCGTTTGCGCGGTGGCAGTGAAGCGCTCAACAGTTCTTCACGCGGCCCCCGAGTCCGCGGGGCTGATAAGCCCCCATGTTCGTGTGGTTTGCCCGAGAAGTGCCAGGTCTTGCGCTTTTGGCGGGCGTATGCTGGATCGCACCCGGTCAACGAAGTAAGTCGATTTTTTGTTGAGGGTTGCAGACCCGCTTATTCTTGAGATCGATGAGATGACGGCAGGCCGAAGCTGCTGATCAAGCGAGTGGAGAGTTCTGATGACGCCTTGCAGTTGAGGCGCGATCAGAACCCCCCAGCCGACCCTGGGCACGGATCGTGCTCAAGGCCCTGTGGAGTTCAACACCGCAGGAGATCGGCATGGACGTCATCAGCCATTTCGCAGCGCGCTACGAGCGCACCAAGGTCGAGGAACTCTCTCTCGAGGATTACCTGGCCGAATGCAAGAGGAACCCCCTCGCCTACGCCACGGCTGCCGAGCGCATGCTCCAGGCCATCGGCGAGCCGCAGATGCTCGACACGCGCAACGACCCGCGCCTGTCCCGCCTCTTCGCCAACAAGACCATCAAGATCTACCCGGCCTTCGCCGAGTTCTATGGGCTGGAAGAAGCCATCGAGCAGGTCGTGTCGTACTTCCGGCATGCCGCCCAGGGGCTGGAGGAGAAGAAGCAGATCCTGTATCTGCTCGGCCCCGTCGGCGGCGGCAAGAGCTCCATCGCCGAGCGGCTCAAGCAGCTGATGGAACACGTGCCCTTCTATGCCATCGCCGGCTCGCCGGTGAACGAAAGCCCGCTCGGCCTGTTCGACATCACTGAAGACGGCCCGCTGCTGGAGCGCGACTACGGCATTCCGCGTCGATACCTGAATCGCATCTTGAGCCCCTGGGCCGTCAAGCGGCTGGAGGAGTTCGGTGGCGACATCCGCAAGTTCAAGGTCGTCAAGCGCTACCCCAGCGTGCTCAAGCAGGTGGGCGTGGCCAAGACCGAGCCAGGCGACGAGAACAACCAGGACATCAGCTCGCTGGTCGGCAAGGTCGACATCCGCAAGCTCGAGACTTTTGCCCAGGACGACCCCGATGCCTACAGCTACTCCGGCGGCCTGTGCCTGGCCAACCAGGGCCTGCTGGAGTTCGTCGAAATGTTCAAGGCGCCGATCAAGGTGCTGCACCCGCTGCTGACCGCCACGCAGGAAGGCAACTACAAGGGCACCGAAGGCTTCGGCGCGATCCCGTTCGACGGCATCGTGCTGGCGCACAGCAACGAGAGCGAGTGGAAGACCTTCCGCAACAACAAGAACAACGAGGCCTTCCTCGACCGCGTCTACATCGTCAAGGTGCCTTACTGCCTGCGCGTCAGCGAGGAGGTCAAGATCTACGAGAAGCTGATCCGCGGCTCGTCGCTGGCCGAGGCCAAGTGCGCCCCCGGCACGCTGAAGATGATGAGCCAGTTCGCCGTGCTGACGCGGCTGAAGGAGCCGGAGAACTCGTCGCTGTATTCCAAGATGCAGATCTACGACGGCGACAACCTGAAAGATACCGACCCCCGCGCCAAGAGCTTCCAGGAGTACCGCGACTACGCCGGTGTCGATGAAGGCATGAGCGGCATCAGCACGCGCTTCGCCTACAAGATCCTGTCGCGCGTCTTCAACTTCGACTCGGCGGAAGTGGCCGCCAACCCGGTACACCTGATGTACGTGCTGGAGCAGCAGATCGAGCGCGAGCAGTTCCCGAAGGAGCTCGAGGAGAAGTACGTCGGCTTCATCAAGGAGCAGCTGTCGCCGCGCTATGCGGAGTTCATCGGCAAGGAGATCCAGACCGCCTACCTGGAGAGTTATTCCGAGTACGGCCAGAACATCTTCGACCGCTATGTGACGTATGCCGACTACTGGATCCAGGACCAGGAATACCGCGACACCGACACGGGCGAGGTCTTCGACCGCGCGTCATTGAATGGCGAACTCGAGAAGATCGAGAAGCCGGCTGGCATTTCGAATCCCAAGGACTTCCGCAACGAGATCGTCAACTTCGTCCTGCGGGCGCGCGCCAACAACTCGGGCAAGAACCCGCTGTGGACCAGCTACGAGAAGCTGCGCACCGTCATCGAGAAGAAGATGTTCTCCAACACCGAGGAGCTGCTGCC
>SEEY01000469.1 GCA_004211235.1 Rubrivivax sp. | reverse complement strand
GTCGGCGTTCTGGCCCGGGGTCGCCGAGGCCTTGCTGGGCGAAGAGCTGACGCTGCCGGCCATCCAGAGCTGGTGGTGTGGCGAGGACAGCGCCTGGCGCCGGCTGCGCCCGCGGCTGGCGGAGTTCATCGTCGTGCCGACCTTCTCGGCCAGCACCACCACGCGCAGCTTCGTCCCCATCGTCGCCGCCGAGCTGACCGACGAGGCCCTGCGCGAGCTGGCCACGCGCATCGACGCCGATCCCACCGCCTACACGCTGCAGGCGCGCGTCAAGCCCACCAAGCAGCCGGTCTGGGTGCGCGGCGCGCTGGAGCCGCGCGTGGCCGTGCTGCGCGTGTTCGCGATGACTGACGGTGCCGGCGGCTGGACCGTGCTGCCCGGCGGCCTCACTCGCGTGGCGCCGCGCCGCGACCCGCTGGCCGACGCCTGGCTGTCGATCCAGCGCGGGTCCCTGAGCGCGGACACCTGGGTCATGACCGATGGCGAAGTCGACCCCACCTCGCTGCTGGCCCAGCCGCTGCAGGCCGCCGATCTGCGCGACGTGCACTGGACCGTGACCAGCCGCGCCGCCGAGAACCTGTTCTGGCTGGGCCGCTACACCGAGCGTGCCGAGAACAGCGCGCGGCTCGCGCGTCATGTCATCGAGGCCGGCCTGCTGGTGCAGCGCGGCGCCATGCCGCCGCCCATGCTGCGGCTGCTCGATGCACTCGCGCGCCGACACGGCCTGGTCGACGCCGAGGCGCCGCACGCCCAGGACGACCCGCGCGGCTTTGAGCGCGCGTTGCTGTCGGCCCTGCTGCCGGCCTCGGGCGTGCACAGCGTGGGCTGGAACCTGCGCGCCCTGCTCGGCTGCGCCCAGGCGCTGCGCGAGCGCCTTTCACCCGAGGCCTGGCGGCTCATCCATGAGGCGGCGGCGCAGTTCGAGCAGCATCTGCGCGCGGTGCTCGACCGCCCCGGCACGGCGGTGCCGGTCAGCGACGTGCTCAATGTGCTGGCGCGTGCCGACACCCATCTGGCCGCCATCACCGGCGCGCAGACCGACCGCATGACGCGCGACGACGGCTGGCGCCTGCTGTCCATCGGCCGCCAGCTCGAGCGCCTGACCTTCCATGCCGAGGTGCTGGCGGAGGCCTTCGAGCAAGGAAGCGCCGGGCCGTCCCAAGCTTCCTTGACCCCCTCGGGGGGCGGACTGGGCGAAGCTCAGTCCTGGGGGCACAAGGGTTCGCTCGCGCTGACCGAGGACGGCTTCGCGCTGCTGCTTGGCGTGTTCGACTCCACCATCACCTACCGCGCCCAGTTCCAGGCGCGCCGCGAGGCGCCGCCGCTGCTGCATCTGCTCGTGCACAACACCGACAACCCGCGCTCCCTGGCCTGGGTCGCCCGCACGCTGCGGGACCGCTTTGCCAAGCTGGCGCGCCACGACCCGGGCTGGGCGGCCGATATTGCCGCCGAGCTGCCGGTGCCGGAGGCCTGGTCGCTGGCGGAGCTGTCCGCCTCGGGCCCGGCGCTGGTGGAACACCTCAGAACGGCCGCGGCGCAGTCCGCCGAGCTGTCCAGCCTCATCAGCCAGCGCTACTTCGCGCACGTCATCGGCTCGGAACAGCGGGTGTGGCAATGACGGTCCGGCTGCGGGTTCGCCACATCACCGAGTACACCTACGACGACTCCGTGGAGTGGGCCCATCACGCCGCCTGCCTGGTGCCGCAGGACACGCCGTGGCAGCAGGTCAGCGAGTGGCGGCTCGACATCGACCCGCTGCCCGACGGCTGGGGCGCCGGCTGGAACGACGTGGGCCTGGAGCTGGACCCCGCCGAACTGGCCCGCCGCCTGCGCCGCGACCCGTGGGGCAACCGCCACCTGAGCTTCGGCCATGCCCGCGTGCATGAGAAGCTGGTGGTCGACAGCCGCTTCGTGGCCGAGCTGCAGGAGCGGCCCGCGCCGGACCCCAACCGCGGCCCGGCCTGGGAAGCCGTGGCGGCGAGCCTGCGCTACCGCGCCGGCCGCGCGCTGCAGGAAGCCGACGAGTTCGCGCTGGCCTCCACCTATGCCGCACCGGACGCCACGCTCGCGGCCTATGCACGCCGCGCGTTCTGGCCCGGCCGCAGGCTGGCGGCGGGCGGGCTGGCGCTGATGCACCAGATCCACACCGAGCTGCGCTACCTGCCGCAGAGCACGACGGTGGCCACGCGGGCCGCCGATGCGCTTGCCCAGCGCAGCGGCGTCTGCCAGGACTTCGCCCACGTCTTCATTGCCGCCTGCCGCGCGCTGGGCCTGGCGGCGCGCTACGTGTCCGGCTACCTGCTGACCCGCCCACCGCCGGGGCAGGCCCGGCTGGTCGGCGCGGATGCGTCGCATGCCTGGGCCGAGCTGTGGTGCCCCGAGCAGGGCTGGCTGGCGCTGGACCCGACGAACGACGTGCCCGCGGGGCTGGATCACGTGACGCTGGCCTGGGGCCGGGACTATGCCGACGTCGCGCCCTTGCGCGGCGTGCTTCGCGGCGGCGGCGTGGCGCGGTTGAGCGTGCGTGTCAGCGTGGAGCCGGTCGAGGCCACTGAAGCGGCCTGAGAGGCCGAGAGCTTCTCTTGTCGCCAGCCGCGCCGTCAGCGCGCCAGCATCCGCGACCGCCCGGCACGCTTGTTGGCATACATCGCCTTGTCTGCATGGCGCATGAGGGTGTCCGGCGTGCGGCCGTCGCCGGGGAAGTGGCTCATGCCCAGGCTGCTGCCCACCGCCACCTGGGCGCCGTTGCTCAGCGTCATCGGCTGGGCCAGGGCGTCCAGCAGGCGGTTCAGCACCGGTTCAGCTTCGGCCGGCGCCTGGGCCGGCGACAGCAGCACGACGAACTCGTCGCCGCCCAGCCGTGCCACCGTGTCGCTGGCGCGCAGACCGGCGTGCAGGCGCGTGGCGACGGCCTTCAGCACTTCGTCGCCGGCGTCATGGCCATGCTGGTCATTGATCTCCTTGAAGCCGTTCAGATCGAGATAGGCCAGCGTGAAGACGTGGCCGCTGCGCTCGGCGCTGTGGACGGCCTGCTTGATGCGGTCGGCCAGCAGCAGCCTGTTGGGCAGGCCGGTCAATGCGTCATGCAGCGCCGCATGCTCCATGCGCGCCTCATGCGCCTTGCTCTGCGTGATGTCCACCATCATCCACAGCGATTCCCCACCGCTGCCCGGCAGGGCCACGCCGGCCAGGTCCACCCAGATCAGCGAGCCGTCCTTGCGGCTCATCTGCAGCTGGGTGCGGTAGCGGCCGCCGGCGCGCAGTTGCGGGTAGGCGAGCGCGCCCAGCGTTTCGTAGGCCGTGTCGTCGGCGTACAGCTTGCGTGCATCGCTGCCCAGCAGCTCGCCCTCGCCATAGCCGAACATGCGCTCCAGCGCCGAGTTGCGCCAGACGGTCTTGCGGTCGCGTAGCTTGGCCATGCCGATGAGATCGCTCTCGAGCATCGCCTCCTGATCCTGCGAGAGCTGGTGCAACTGCTCGCGGATGCGGTGGGTCTCGGTGATGTCGAACATGACCGAACGGCTGCGCAGGTACTGGCCGTCGTCGTCGTACACGGCCGTGGCCGAGAGGCTGACGCGGCGCGACTCGCCGTGGCGGCCCTTGATGTCGAATTCCAGCTCCGACACGCGCCCCTCGCGCTTGAAGCGCGGGAAGGTGTCGTCGAACAGCACCTGGCTCTCCGGCCTGAAATGGCTGGGCTGCACGGCCGACGAGCTGATCGGCGTGGCGAGCCCGCGCGACTTCTTCAGCCCGGAGAGCCAGGTGCTGTTCGACGACACCTTCCCGCGCTTCAAGCGCGAGGGGCGCGTGTCGGAGCTGGAATTCGACATCAA
>SEEY01000468.1 GCA_004211235.1 Rubrivivax sp. | reverse complement strand
CGCTCCACCCGCGGCCATCCCAGGCGCCGAAATCCATCTCCGCCAACGCCGCGTCCACGCGCCACCGGAACCCCCAGCGCTTCAACCAGCGTCCCACGTCCGCCGCTCGCGCCAGCGGCGATGTGACGACCTCACGCGGCAGCGCATGCCGGCGCGCATTGGCGCGGATGCGGTGGGCCAGGCGCTTGGCCTTGCGCGGGTCCACGGCCAGGTCGGTGCGGCCGCCGATGCAGCGGCCCTCGGCGCCACGGGGCTTCGGGTGGCGCCAGATCGTGAAGGCGGGCATCAGAACGAGGCCGTGAAGGCCAGCAGCACCGCGATCTCGGCCAGCTGCTCGGTCGCGCCCAGGCCGTCGCCGGTGTAGCCGCCCAGGCGACGCCGCAGCCATTGGCGCATCAGCAGCGCGGTGATCACGGCTGCCGCGACCGCGACCAGCAGGCGCGGCAGGTAGACGCCGCCGGCCGCCAGCGCGAACAGCAGCAGGCCGCACCAGCCCAGCGCAATGCCGAAGTTGCTCGGCGCGACGGCCAGTGCGAGCGGCTTGGCCTTCGCGTGCTCGGCATCGCCGCCATAAGGCAGGCTGACCATGACGCCGACCGCCGCCGCACGGCCGAACGCGTGGCTGGCGAGCAGCGCCGCAACGGCACCGAGCAGCGGCCGCGTCGCCAGCACGGCCAGCAGCGCCGCGCGCAGCAGCACACTGAGGCCCAGCGCCAGCGCGCCGTAGCTGCCGATGCGCGAGTCCTTCATGATGGCCAGCGCCTTGTCGCGGCTGACCACGCCGCCGAGCGCATCGAAGGTGTCGGCCAGGCCGTCCTCGTGGAAACCGCCGGTCAAAACCACCGTGGCGGCCAGTGCCAGCACGGCCGCGACCCAGGCGGGCCACAGTTGCAGCGCGCCGATGAGCACGGCCGCACCGGCGGCACCGATCAGCGCCCCCACCACCGGGAAGTGCCGCACGCAGTCGTTCAACCAGGCCGGCTCGAAGCGAGAGAGCCGCACCGGCAGCCGCGTGAGGAACTGCAGTGCGACGAGGAAGAGCCGCATGCCTATTCGCGGTTGCTGACGCCGGCGCTCTCGAAGCTGGCCATGTCGGCGAGCAGCGCACAGGCGGCCGTCAGCAGCGGCCAGGCCAGCGCCGCGCCGCTGCCCTCGCCCAGACGTAGGTCGAGGTCCAGCAACGGCCGCGCGCCTAGCAGCTGCAGCCAGCGGGCATGCGGCCCTTCCGCCGAACGATGGGCGAAGACGCAGGCGGCGAGCACGCCCGGACGCAGCGCTTCGGCCAGTGCGACGGCGGCCGTCGTGATGAAGCCGTCGACCAGAACGACCCGGCGCTGCGAGGCTGCAGCGATGACGCTGCCGGCCATGGTGACGATCTCGAAACCGCCCAGCGCCGCAGCGATCTCCAGCGGCGCACTTGCACCGGCGTTGACCTGCAGCGCCTGTGCGAGCACGGCCAGCTTGCGGCCGACGCCAGCGTCGTCCAGACCTGTGCCACGGCCGACACAGTCGGCGAGCAAGAGGCCCGTGAGCCGCTGCATCAACAGGCTGGCCGATGAGGTGTTGCCGATGCCCATCTCGCCCAACAGCAGCGCGTTGCCGGGCAGGCGTTCGACGAGCGCCATGCCGTTTTGCAGTGCACGTTCCGCCTGTGCGATGGACATGGCCGGACCTGAGCTCGCATCCGCGGTGCCCGGCGCGATGCGCAGGTCCACCGCGCCTTCGGCCCGCGGTGCATCCACGCCGCAGTCGGCCACGGTCAGCGCCAATCCTTGCTGCCGCGCGAGGACCGACACGGCCGCGCCGCCGGCCAGCATGTTGCCCACCATCTGCGGCGTCACCTCGCGCGGATAGGCCGACACGCCGCGCCGCGACAGTCCATGGTCGGCCGCGAAGACCACGAGCTGCGGCTCGCGCAGCGCCGGCCGTTCGACGCCCTGGATCAACGCGAGCTGCAGCGCCAGCGCCTCGATATGGCCGAGGGCGCCGAGCGGCTTGGTCTTGTGATCGAGCGCATGCTGCACGCGCGCGGCAAGGCCGGGCTCGGCCAGGGCCGGCAGTTCAGGAAAGTTCATGGAGTTCAGCCGACGAGGTTGGCGAGAGAGAGCAGCGCCAGCAGCAGCATCCAAAGCACCACGGAGCGCCAGACGAGGCCGACCACGCTCTGCAGATGGCCGAGTTGCGGCGGCGTGCCGCCCGTCGAGCCGGCGGCGCCGGTGACCTCAGGCTCGGAGCCCGCCTCGAAGGTGCGGCTGCGGTCGGGCGTGATGCCCGGCGCAGCGGCGCCACCGAGTTGCAGACCGACGGCGCCGGCGGCGGACGCGAGGATGATGCCTTCGTTCGGATGCAGCCACAGGCTGGCGTCGCGGCGCCAGGCGTTCACCGCCTCCTCGAAGTTGCCGACGATGGCGAAGCCGGTCGCCGTCAACCGCGCCGGCACATGGTCGATGAAGACGAAGGCCTGGCGCGACAGGGCCAGCAGGCGCGGGTTGGTCGGCGCGTCGAGCGTGCGGCTCTTGAAGGCCCAGTAGCGGCCGGCGAACTCGGCCATGCGGTAGACCACCGCGCCCGCCGGGCCGAGGCCCAGCGTGGAGCAGACGACGAACCAGAAGAACACGCCGAACACGTGCCGGTGGGCCGCCAGCAGCGAATGCTCGATGACGTGGCGGATCAGCTCGGTGCGCGGCAGCTCGCTGGCGTCCAGGTGACGCCAGTCGGCGAGCAACTGGCGCGCGGTCAGGTCATCGCCGCGCTCCAGCGCGTCGCGGATGTCGGTGAAGTAGTGGCTGAACTGCCGGAAGCCCAGCGTCACATAAAGCACCAGCACGTTCAGCATCAGTGCCAGCAGCAGGCTGACATGCCGCAGCCCCCAATACGCCAGCGCCAGCACAAGCCCGGGCACCAGGACGGTGATGGACCAGACCACGGCAGCGTGGTGTTCGCCACCCGCGTCGAAGTTGCGCCCCGTCCAGCGCACCCAGCCGATGACCCACTGGTGCACGCGGTTGCCATGCCTCAGGGGCTTGAGTTGCTCACACAACAGGGCCAGCAACACCGCGAAGAAATTCATCCTGAAAACGGTAGTTGAGCGCGCCCGAGGGGCTGGCGAGGCGGGTTGCTGGCAAGACGCGACGACGCAGTGGGCTCCTGCCCACAAGGAGGAGCAACGCGGCCAGCGGCCCGAGGCGCCAGACCAGCGGGTGCGCAGCGCTGCCCAACGGAGTGGTAAAGCAGGCCGCACGACCGACAAGTTGATCGGGCGAGTGCTTCGATGAATGGCAAGCGGTCAACTGCCGTTTCCAGGATCATGGGCCGGGATGATAGTGGCGCACTCAGGCGCCGATCAGAAGTCGGTAGAGGTTGCGCAACATCGCCGCGGTCGCGCCCCAGATGAAGTACTCGCGCTCAGGGCCGGGCCAGGGCATCGACAGGAAGCGCCTCTCGCTGCCGCCGAACTCGAAGCGATGGTGGCGGTGATGCGCCGGGTTCATCAGAAATGCGAGCGGCACCTCAAAGGCCTCGGCGACTTCGAAGTCGTCCAGCTTGAGGGTGAAGCCGGGCTCGACGAGGGCGACTACCGGCGTCACCTGGAAGGCCGTCACCGTCGAATAGACCGGCAGCTGGCCGATGACGCGGATGAGTTCGCGCGGCAGGCCGATCTCCTCCTCGGTCTCGCGCAGTGCCGTGGCCACCGGCCCGTCATCCTCGGGCTCGACGCGGCCGCCGGGGAAGCTGATCTGTCCGGCGTGGTCTCGCAGATGGTCGGCGCGCCGGGTGAGCAGCAGCGTGAGCCCTTCGTCCCGGCGCGCCGACCATCTGCGAGACCACGCCGGAC
>SEEY01000467.1 GCA_004211235.1 Rubrivivax sp. | reverse complement strand
GCCCGCACCTCGGGCTGTCGATTGACGGTCCTGAACCTGCAAATCGTCGCAGCAAGGCTGCGCAACCGGCCCGGCGCTTCTATCTTTCGCGCCGCATCGAAACCTCGGAGTCCGTCTTGAAAACCCCCGCCCTCGCCTCGCTGCTTCTGCTCTGTCCGGCCCTCGTCCTGGCCCAGCAGGAGGTCGACCGCGCCGCCACGTCGCCCACGCAGAACAACCAGCTGGAGCGCGTGTCCGTCACCCGCCAGCAGACCGACACCGACCTGCGCCGCCGCGAGCCCGTGGCCAAGCAGCTCTACGGCCGCGACGAGCTGGACAAGTACGGCGACACGCAGCTCAGCGATGTGCTCAAGCGCCTGCCCGGCATCAACGTCTCCGGCGGCCAGCTGCGCATGCGCGGCCTGGGCGGCGCCTACACGCAGATCCTCGTCAATGGCGAACCCGCGCCTCCCGGCTTCAGCCTCGACAACCTCAATCCCGCGCAGGTCGAGCGCCTGGAAGTCACCAAGGCGCCGACCGCCGACCAGAGCGCCCAGGCCATCGCCGGCACGCTGAACATCATCCTGAAGGACGCCCCGCGCGTCGTGCAGAAAGACCTGCGCCTGGGCCTGTCGTATGCGAGCGAAAAACCGGTCATCAACGCCGGCTTCACCTACGGCGACCGCATCGTCGGAGGCGTCGGCTTCGTGCTGCCGATCTCGGTCTACCAGTGGAATTTCGTCAACGACCTGGAGGGCGAGCGGCTAACCAACGGCAACCCGAGCGGCGCGTTGCTCCGCCAGCACGTGACCAACGAGGGCTTTGACCGTGGCCACGGGCGCGGCTTCAATGTTTCGCCGCGCCTGAACTGGAAGCTGGGCGACGACGAGACGTTGACCGTGCAGGGCTTCTTCGTGCAGAACCGCTTTCGCAACGAGGGCGAGAACACCGTCACGCGGCTGGGCGACAGCAGCCCCACCTACGTTCCGCGCACCGTCGACGAGACGACGCGCAACCGCGGCACCTTCTCGGCCAACCGCATCAACCTGCAATACAACAACCGCTTCGGCGAGGACCGCCGCATCGAGCTGCGCGCCGGCACCGGCTCGGGCGGGGCGGACTTCAACTTCGATTTCGACGGCCGCAACGGCGCCACGCCCATCCATCGCCTCACGTCGGGCGACAACAAGAACCGCGGCACGTCGCTGGGTGGCAAGTACAGCCAGTACGCCGGCGAGGCCCACACCGTGACGGTCGGCGCCGAGATCGACCGCCGGGTGCGCGACGAGAAGCGCAGCACCATCGAGAACGGCGCCCCCCTGTTGCCCGGCATCGAAGGCCAACCCTTCAACGCCACCATCACACGCACCGCCTTCTACGCCCAGGACGAGTGGGAGATCAACAAGCAGTGGTCTGCCTATTTCGGCGTGCGCCATGAGCAGATCAAGATGGAGAGCGAAGGCAACCGCGACATCGCCGGCAGCGCGGACTTCTCGAGCACCAGCAAGGTCACGACACCGCTGCTGCACCTGAACTTCAAGCCCGACCCCAAGGGCCGCGACCTCGTCCGAGCCAGCCTGACGCGCAGCTACAAGGCGCCGGACGTGCAGCAGCTCATCAACCGCCCGTCCATCAACACCAACGAGCCGCTGGCCCAGGGCAACACCCGCACCACGCCCGACCGCACCGGCAACCCCGAGCTCAAGCCCGAGCTGGCAACCGGCCTGGACATCGCCTACGAGAGCTATCTGCCGGCCGGCGGCCTGTTCTCGGTCGGCGTCTTCCACCGTCGCATCACCAATCTGATCCGCACCGACCAACCGCGCCTGATGACCGTGCCGTGGGCGCCGACGCAGCGCTGGGTCATCTCGCAGATCAATCTCAGCAAGGCCACGACGCAAGGCCTGGAGCTGGAGGTCAAGGGCCGCGCCGGCGAGCTGTTCCCGAGCCTGTTCGAGCCGACGACGGCGCTGAGCCTTCGGGCCTCGCTGAACCTCTACAGGTCTTCGGTGGGCGACATTCCCGGCCCGAACAACCGCTTGGAAGGCCAGCAGCCCTGGCAGCTCAACTTCGGTGCCGACTACCGGATGAAGAGCATGCCGATCAGCATGGGCTTCAGTGCCCAGATCGCGCCGGACTTCGAAGTGCGCCAAAGCGCGCTGACGACGCAGGAGAACTTCCCCGCCCGCTCGCTGGACGCCTTCGCGATGATGCAGGTCAACAAGCAGGACAACGTGCGCGTCAGCGTGAACGGGCTGTTCCAGCCGAAGCAGGGCAACCGCGTCACCTACACCGAGCTGCCGGACTTCAACGTCAACGAGCGCAAGCCGGTGGCTTGGTGGTCGGTGAACTGGGAACACAAGTTCTGATGTCCCGCGCAGTGCCCGGCCGCCCGAAGCTGGGCGGGCACCCGCCTGGCGGGTCGGAGCGCAGCGACGGGGTGCTCAGATGACTGCGTTGCAGGTCTACGCTGGGCCGGCCGCGAAAGCACGGCTGGCCGAGCGGGGTCTGCGGCCCGAAGACGTCGGCTTGGTTCCCGGCGCAGCAGGCGGCCCGAAAGGGCTGATCCTCAACGGCCTGGACCGCTTCCTCTTCGGCGACTGGCTGCCGCGAAGCCGCCAGACCGTCCACCTCGTCGGCGCCAGCATCGGCGCCTGGCGCATGGCGACGGCCGCCCTCACCCACTGCGACGTGGCCGATGCGTTCAACGCGATGGCCGAGGCTTACGTGGCGCAGCAGTACGACGTGCTGCCCGGCGAGAAGCGCCCGCGGCCGGAGGGCGTGAGCCGCCGGTTCGGCGAGATCCTTGGCGAGATCTTCGACGGCCACGAGGCCGGGGTGCTGGCCCATCCGCGCTTTCGACTGCACGTCATCACGTCGCGCGGCCAAAGCAAGGGCCTCGGCCTGCTGGCGAGAGAAGGCCGGCTGCGCACGCCGCTCGGCTATCTCGGCGCCTTTGCCGCGAATGCGATATCGCGCCCGCTGCTCGGCCGCTTTCTGGAGCGCGTGGTCTTCTCCGATCCGCGTGACCGGCTGCCGCTCAAGCTCACCGACTTTGCGACGCGCGAGGTCCATCTCTCACGCGCCAACCTGCATGCCGCGCTGCTGGCCAGCTGCTCCATACCGTTCTGGCTGCGAGCCCAGCACGACCTGCCCGGCGCGCCGCGCGGCGCCTACTGGGACGGCGGCATCACCGACTACCACCTGCACCTGGACTACCGCGCGCTGCAGTCGTCCCCCGCACCGCTGGTGCTCTATCCGCACTTCCAGCGCCAGGTCGTGCCCGGCTGGCTGGACAAGGCGCTGAAGCACCGTCACCGCTCGACGGCCTTCCTCGACAACGTCGTGCTGCTCTGCCCGTCGCCCGAATGGATCGCCACGCTGCCCGGCGCCAAGCTGCCGGACCGCGAGGACTTCATCAAGCTGGACGCTGACGAGCGCCGCCGCCGCTGGCGTTTGGCGGTCAGCGAGAGCCAGCGGCTTGCCGATGAATTCGCCGCGTTGGCCGAGCGCGACTCGATTTCGGCGCTGCCGCTTTAGAATCGCCGCTCCCACCCCTCAAGACTCCTTCAACAAGAGCGAGAAAGGCACCCTGGTTATGACACCGCGAACTACGACCACCTTCACCGGCACCCCCGGTAACTAGTCGGCCGCGGCTCGTCACGCCAGTCCTTTTCGGACTTCACCAATCAAGCGCGGCAAGTGGCCGCGCTTTTTTGTTTCTCGCTCCCGGAGCATCCCAATGATTTCCATCCAACTCCCCGACGGCTCCCGCCGTGAATACCCCGCTGCACTGACGGTCGGCGACGTCGCCGCCAGCATCGGGACTGGCCTGGCCAAGGCGGCACGCGATCTCGTGAGCAAGA
>SEEY01000466.1 GCA_004211235.1 Rubrivivax sp. | reverse complement strand
GTGCGCGAGTCCACGCCGAATGCGGCCATCACCTGGCCCCCGGGCAGCTTGAACAACGGGCCGGAGACGGTGGCGTCGACCTGCTGCATGGTGAACTTGCCGCCGTACAACGTCACCCCTTCGGCGGAGATCGCGTCCAGCGCCTTCAGCGCTTCGGGCGTCTGTGTCAGGGAGAACGGGTTCAGCACGCCGGTGTTGATGAGGTTCGCAAACGGCACCGAGTAGTGGTAGCCGGTGCCGACGGTGGAACTGCCCTTGCTCTCGGCGCGCGAGAAGCCGACGCGGTAGTCCCATTCAGTGAAGAAGGGCAGCGCACCATCGGCACCGACGAGGAAGCGGGCGGTGTCGGCCGTCGTGTCGATCTCGCGGTTGCCGCAGGGCATGCAGCGCCAGCGGAAGGCCATCGGCAGGCCGCGGTTGACCTCCAGCGCGGGGAAGGACTTGACCAGCGCGTTGAACACGTCGTTGTAGCCGGCGCCGGTGCTCGGGTAGCGCAGATTCTGGAACGGGCTCGGAAACACCGTGCCACCGAGATTGACGGTGGCAGTGCCTGAGCCACTCGTGATCTGGTTGGGCGAGAAGCTCTTGGTCGATTCGGCGCGGCCCAGCACCGCCTCGCCGAAGATCTGGTGATTGCCCAGCTTGAACGTGGCCCGCGTGACGAGGTTGGTGTTGCGGATGGGCTGCTGGATGACCGCGGCGCGGCCGGTGTCCCAGGCGCAGCCGTACTTGGACGCGGCCGTGGCCCACAGCGCTTCCTGGTAGGGGCTCATGCCGTCCACCGACGAGCAGCCGGCGCCGCCGGGCAGGTCGAGGATGTTGATGCCGTTGACGCGCAGCGCGGGGTTGGCGAAGTCGAACGGGCCGGCGGTGTTGTTGCCGCCCTGGCTCAGCACATTGCCGAGCGCGGCGCCGGCCGGCGTGGTGCCGGCCACCGCGAACAGGGTCGCGATGGGCGTGCCGCGCGTGTCGGGCGCGAGGCCGCGGTCGGGCTGGTAGGTGTTGACGAAACTGCGCTGGTCGCCGCGCAGCACCTTGTTGTCGCGCACCGACAGCGACGCCAGGATGTTGAAGCCCTGCGTCTCCAGGTTGCCGAAGCCGGCGGTCACGGCGGCACCGTAGATCTCGCCGCCCTTTTCCTGCGGGATGTCGGCCAGCGCGTTGATGGTCACGCCGCTGTAGTTCTGGCGCAGGATGAAGTTGATGACGCCGCCGATGGCGTCGGTGCCGTAGATGGCCGAGGCGCCGTCCTTCAGGATCTCGACGCGGTCGATGGCCGCGAACGGGATCTGGTTCAGGTCCACCACGCCGCCGTTCAGGCCGTGGGCCGCCACTCGCCGGCCGTTCAGCAACACCAGCGTCGCATTGCTGCCCTGGCCGCGCAGGTTGGCGCTGCTGGCGCCGTTGTTGCCGCGTGCCGCGCCGTCCACCACGTCGGCATTGCCGGCCAGGTTGTCCAGACCGTTGCCGTTGATGTTGAGCTGCATGATCATCTGCTCGGCAGAGGCGATGCCGGCCCGCTCCATCTCGCGGCGGCTGATGATCTGCACGGGCAGCGCGCCCTCGTCGCGGATGCGCTTGATGCTCGATCCCGTCACCTCGACGCGTTCCAGGCGCTGGCCTTCGGTCTGCGCCAGGGCCATGCCAAGGTGGGCGCCGAGGCCAAGCACGGCGAGCTGCGCGACAAGACGGTTCAACTTCATCTCAACGACTCCTCATGTAATTCGATTGCGGCCATGTTCGCCGCCGCGCCGAGGCGCGCCCAGGGGGCCGCACCCCCGGTGTTGCGTGGCGTTCAATGAATGCTTGTGTGGGGCGCATAACCTGCGGGAATGCATTCTGGTGCGATCGCACGCGGGCGGTGCGGCGTGGCCGCCTAAAGTGCGCGCTGCACCGTTGCGAAGGATTTGCATGCGACTGATCACCGAGGCCGACGTCGCGGCCGTGCTCGACCCCGACAGCGCCGTCAGCGCCCTGCGTGCCGCCTTCGCGCAGCACGGCCGTGGCGAGGCCCAGGTGCTGGCGCGCCACCGCGCCACGGCCACGCACGGCGGCGCGGCGCTGGCCATCAGTGCGATGGGCGCCATCCTGCACGCGGACGGCGAACTGCCGGCGGTGCTCGGCACCAAGGTCTATTCGGCGCGCAACGGGAAATACAACTTCCTCGTCAGCCTGTTCTCGGCCGACACCGGCGCAGCGCTGGCGACGCTGGAGGCCAACGAGTTCACGCAGCTGCGCACGGCCGCGGCGACGGCGGTTGCGGCCGACCTGCTGGCCTTGCCCGATGCGAAGACGCTGGCGATCTTCGGCGCCGGCATCCAGGCGCGGGCCCATGCCCAGGCGCTGACGCGGCTGCGGCGCTTCGAGCGCGTGCTGGTCTGCGCACGCTCGGGCGGCGAGGCGTTCGCGGCGGAGCTCGGCGCGCAGGCCGTCGATGCGGCCACGGCGGCGGCCGAGGGCGACGTCATCGTCACGGCCACGCGCTCGATCACGCCGCTGTTCGACGGCGGCCTCGTCAGGCCCGGCGCCTTCGTCGCTGCGGTCGGCTCCAGCACACGTGCGGCGCGGGAGCTGGACGACACGCTGCTGGAGCGCGCCGCGCTGATCGCCGTCGAGTGGCGCACGGCGGCCGAGCTGGAGGCGGGCGATCTCGTCAACAGCACGCCGGGCCGCTGGGCCGAGCTCGGTGAACTGATCGCCAAGCCCAGGCCGCGCGGGCCGCAGGACATCGTCGTCTACAAGAGCGTCGGCATCGGGCTGGAGGACGTGGCGCTGGCCCGCGTCGTCGCCCACCGCCTGGGAGCCTGCTGATGCGACTCGCACTGTTCGCTGCCGCGCTGCTGCTGGCCGGCTGCGCCACCACGACCGTCATGCCCGGCCCCGTGCAGGCCGCGCTCGACAAGGCCGGCCTGCCCGCCGACAGCCTGGGCTTCGTGCTGCAGCCGCTGGACGGCTCGCGGCCCGCGCTGCAGCGCCGCGCTGAGGATGCGATGTCGCCGGGCTCGACGATGAAGCTCGTCACGGCCATCGTTGCGCTGGACAAGCTCGGCATCAACCACCGCGGCCGCACCGAGCTGCTGGCGGCGGCGGCACCGGTTGGCGGTGTCATCGACGGCCCGCTGATCCTGCGCGGCGGCGCCGACCCCGACCTCGACTGGCCGGCGCTGTGGTGGCTGCTGCGCCAGCTGCGCGAGAGCGGCGTGCGCGAGATCCGCGGCGGCCTGGTCGTCGACCGAACCCTGTTCAATCCGACACGCTTTGATGTCGGCCTGCCGCCCTTCGACGAGGCGCCCGAGTTTGGCTACAACGTCATCCCCGACGCGCTGAACCTGAACGGCAGCCTGCTGGACTTCGAACTGCAGGCGACGAGCGACGGCGTGGCGGCGCGCACGCTGCCGGCGCTGGCCGGCCTGAACGTGGACGCGAGCGCGATGACGCTGTCCGCCCGCGTCTGCAAGGACTGGGACGAGGACTGGAAGCCCGCCATCGTGCAGCCCGCCGGCGACGGCTTCGCGCTGAAGCTGCAGGGCGCCTTCCCGGCCGGCTGCCACCAGCGCGCGCCGCTGCAACTCGTCGACCGCCAATGGCTGGTGACGCATGCGGTGCGGCAGCTGTGGGCCGAGCTGGGCGGCACGATGGGCCCGGGCGATGTGGAAGCCGCCGCGCCAGCCGGCGCCGTGGTGCTGGCCACCCACCGCGGCCTGCCGCGTCGGTTCGTCCGGCTGCGCCGCCTGGTTCGCGGCCCACGGGCTGGACGACCGCGGCCTGGTGCTCGACAACGGCTCGGGCCTGTCGCGCAGCGAGCGCATCAGCCCGGCGCAGATGGCGGGGTTGCTGCGCGCCGCGC
>SEEY01000465.1 GCA_004211235.1 Rubrivivax sp. | reverse complement strand
GGGTCGGCCGACCATTCGCTCCAGGAGCCGGGATAGAGCACCCCTTCCCCGAGGCCCGCGTGGGCCATGGCCAGCAGGTTGTGGCAGGCCGTGACGCCAGAGCCGCACTGATGCACCACCGTGCTGGCGGCGAGCGGCTGCAGCTCGGCGCGCAGCTGCGCGGCAGGCTTGAAGCGGCCGTCGGCGCCGAGGTTGTCCTTGAAGAAGCGGTTGCTCGCGCCGGGGATGTGGCCGGCCGCCTTGTCCAGCGGCTCGACATCACCGCGGAAGCGTTCGGCGGCGCGGGCGTCGATGAGGCGGACCTTGCCAAGCTGCTTCAGCAGCGTGGCGGCGTCGATGTGGTTCACGAGCGGCTCGCCGGGCTGCCAGTCACTCGGCGTGGCGGTGGGTATTTCGGTCGTGCGCTGGGCGTCCCAGGCGCCGTCCAGCACGGCGACTTCGGCGTGGCCCAGCCAGCGCAGCATCCACCAGGCGCGCGCGGCGTACATGCCGCCTTGCGAATCGCTGGTGACGACCTGCCGCCCGGTACGCAAGCCGAGCCGGCGCAGCGTGGCGGCGAAAGCCTCACGCTCGGGCAGCGGATGGCGGCCGTGGAAGGTGCCGTGCGGCCCCGTCTTGGGGCCAGCCAGGTCACGGTCCAGGTGCAGGTAATGCGCGCCCGGAATGTGGCCGGCGTCATAGGCGCGCTCGCCGGCGGTGGTGTCGGCGAGGTCGAAGCTGCAGTCGAGGATCAGCGGGTCGTGGAGGGCGCGCAGCTCGGCGGGAGAGATCAGCGTCTGGTGGCTCACGGTCATGACTCGTTGGGGTTGAACTGGCTGTCTTTTGGCGGCGGGGCCACCTGGGCGCGCAGCATCGTCGCGATCAGGCCGGCGCCGATGATGAGCAGCATGCCGACGGTGGCCGGCCAGGTCAGCGCGTCCTTGAACAGCAGCATGCCGTAGCCGAAGGAGAAGACGATGCCCAGGTACTGCAGGCAGGCGTTCACGAGCGGCCGGCCGATGGCGTAGGCGCGCGTCAGGCAGACCTGGGCGGCCGTGGCCAGCAGGCCGACGGCGAGCAGCAGCGCCGCGCCCCAGGCCGTGTGCATCTGCAGGCCGCCTTCCGTGATGGCGGTGATGAGGGTGCCCGCCAACGCGCCGCCCATCGAGAAATAGAAGACGACGCGCAGCTCCGGCTCGCCCGCGCGACCCAGCGCCGTCACCTGCAGATAGGCCATCGCCGCCAGCATGCCCGACACCAGGCCGGCCAGGCCGTGCCAGAGCTGCTGCTGGTCGAGCGTGGGCCGCAAGATCAGCGCCACGCCCGCGAAGCCGAGCAGCACTGACGCCATGAGCCGCCAGTCCAGCTTCTGCGCGCCCATCAGCACCGCGCCGCCGAGCAGGAAGAGGGCCATCCAGACGGAGGACATGTAGTTCAGCGTCATGGCCGTGGCCAGCGGCAGCTTGCCGATGGCATAGAACCACAGGCACAGCGACGTGACGCCGGAGATGCTGCGCCAGACATGCATGCCGGGCACTTTGGTGGCGAGGGCGATGCCTTGATGGCGCGTCAGCAAGGCCATGGAGGCCATGCCGACGAGGCCGCGGTACATGACGATCTCGCTGGCCGCGTAGAACTCGCTGGCCAGCTTCACACAGACGCCCATGGTGGCGAACAGCAGCGTCGCCATGACCATGAGCAGGGGGGCTGGCACGTCAGGTTGCTTCGGTGCCGGCGGTGGCGGCCGTCGTGCCTGACCCAGTGACTGCCGCAGAACCGGCTTCGCCGGGCTGCTGGCAGTGCCCCCTTGAGGGGGCTGGCGAAGCCAGTAGGGGGTGGGCCCGATACCACTCGTGGAAGTGCTGCATGCCGTCTTCCATCGGGCTCTGGTAGGGCCCCATCTCGTTGTCGCCGCGCATCATCAGCGCCTTGCGGCCGGCATCCATGCGCTCGGCGATTTCGTCGTCCTCGATGCAGGTCTCCATGTAGGCCGCCTGATGCGCCTCGACGAAGTCGCGCTCGAAAGCCGCGATCTCCTCGGGGTAGTAGAACTCGACCAGGTTGACGGTCTTCTGCGGCGACACGGGATGCAGCGTCGACACGACCAGCACGTGCGGATACCACTCCACCATGATGTGCGGGTAGTAGGTCAGCCAGATCGCGCCGGCCTCGGGCGGGCGGCCTTCTCGGTACTTCATCAGCTCGTCGTGCCAGCGCTGGTAGACGGGCGAGCCGGGCCGCGCCAGTTCCTTCTGCACGCCGACGGTCTGCACGGAATGATGCTTGCCAAACTCCCACGCCAGATCGTCACAGCTGACGAAGCCGCCCAGGCCCGGGTGGAAGGGGCCGACGTGGTAGTCCTCGAGGTAGACCTCGATGAAGGTCTTCCAGTTGTAGTTGCACTCGTGGACCTGGACCTTGTCGAGCACATAGCCGGAGAAGTCCAGCTGGGCGCCCGGGCCGAGGTTCTTCAGCTCCGCGGCGACGTCATGGCCGTTGTCCTCGAACAGCAGGCCGTTCCACTCGCGCAGCGGGTAGCGGTTCAGGTTGAGGCAGGGGTCCTGCTCGAAATGTGGGGCGCCGATCAACTCGCCCTGGTGTGAATATGTCCACCGGTGCAGCGGGCAGACGATGTTCGCCTTCGTGTTGCCCCGGCCGCGCAGCATGACCGCCTGGCGGTGGCGGCAGACGTTGGAGATCAGCTCGATGCCCTGGGCCGAACGCACCAGCGCTCGCCCTTCGCCTTCCTGCGGCAGCGCATAGTGGTCGCCGATTTCGGGGACAGCCAGTGCATGGCCGACGTAGCGGGGCCCTCGCTTGAAGATGCTGGCCTGCTCGCGCTGGAACAGATCGGGGTCGAAGTAGGCGCTCACCGGGAGCTGGGTCTGGCTGCGTTGTAGCGCCGAGACAGGGAGGCTCAGGTCGGACATGATCCAGGCGGGTCTTTCAGGCGGGTAGGGGTGCTGCGTCCCTCCGGCGCATCTCGTTGCCGAGTCGGCCAGGTTGCTAGGTGGTTGATTGAGGGGCGGATCGCGCTTGCGTGCGTCCCGCCAGAGGCCGCGCGCGCGGCCGCGAAGGAGAGGGTCGGGATTCTACCCAGGGCGTCCGGCCAGGGCTACACCAAGGCCTTGGCCGTGACATGAGGCCACAGGGCGCTGACTACAATCCTCTTTTCGCGTTTTGAAATGACCAAAAGCTCTTCCCGCCCCAAGGCTGCCGCATCAGACGGCGCCGAACCCAGCTACGAGCAAGCACTCGATGAACTGGAACGCCTGGTGGCTGCCATGGAAGGGCAGCAACTGCCGTTGGACCAACTGCTGCAGAGCTACAAGCGGGGTGCCGAACTGCTGGCGCTGTGCCGCGGCCGGCTCCAGGCGGTGGAGCAGCAAGTCAAGCTGCTGGACGGCGCGGAACTGAAGGCCTGGGAGGGCTCCTGACACCATGGATGCAAAGGGCTTCGACCACTGGGTGGAGACATCGCTGGCCGCTTTCGAGGCGGCGCTGGACGAACTGGTGCCGGCGTCCGCGCCGGCGGGCCTCGGCGAGGCGATGCGTTATGCCGTGCTGGGCGGCGGCAAGCGGCTGCGGCCACTGCTGGTGCTGGCGAGCTGCGCCGCGGTTGGCGGGGATGCCTTCGCAGCGATGCGCGCGGCCTGTGCCGTCGAGCTGATCCACGCCTACTCGCTGGTGCATGACGACATGCCCTGCATGGACAACGACGTCATGCGCCGCGGCAAGCCGACCACGCATGTGGCCTTCGGCGAAGCGCAGGCCATGCTGGCGGGTGACGCCATGCAGGCGCTGGCGTTCGAGGTGCTGACGCCGCTCGAATCCGAAGGCGGCGGCATCGCCCCGGCCCTGCAGGCGCGGCTG
>SEEY01000464.1 GCA_004211235.1 Rubrivivax sp. | reverse complement strand
GTTCAGGCCCGACAGCGTGACGCTGCCGCGCATCGTGATGTGCTGGGCGCCGCGGATCGTCAGCTTGCCGCCGTTCAGCAGCGTGACCGAGCCGTTGAAAGTGACGTTGCCCGTGGCGTCGATGACAAGGTCGCCGTTGACGACGACGTCCTGGTCGAAGCTGACGTCCTGGGCATGCAGGATGGTCAGGCCGTCCAGCGCGTCGCTGACCTCCTCGCCGGCACCGACGCGGCCGGCGATGCTGACGCTGCCGTTCTGCGCGTCCAGCGTCAGCTTGTCGACCGTGCCGGCGCCGTCGCCGCCCAGGTAGTGCTGGCTGCTGCCGCCCAGCGTGATGCCGCCGTTGGCGGTCAGCACCCGGCTGCCCTTGATTCGCACCGAGTCGATGATCGTGATGTCGCCGCTCGTGATCAGCGGATCGTTCTCGATCAGCGTCGTGTCGCCGGAGCCGAAGATGGTGAGCGACGGCGCGACCAGCGACGTGCCGAGCGTCACGTGGCCGCCGATGCCGTTCGTGTAGAAGACGACGTCGTCCTTCAGCGTCAGCGTGCGGCCCGAGGTATCGGTGACATTGATGGTGTTGGAGCCGCCATCCGCGCCGAAGACCAGGCGGCCGAAGCCGTCGCGCAGTTGAGAAAGGTCGTTGCGGTCCAGCTGCATGGTGCCGGCGCCGGAGCCGCCCAGGTCGCCGAGCACGATGGTGCGCGTCGGGTCGATGGTGGCGAAGCTGAGCTGGCCGCCGGCGCTGCGCACGGCCGCCGAGATGTCGACGTCGTCGGCCGCGATGCTGACGGACTCGCCGTTGGCGTCCAGCGCCGAGCTGAGCACCTGCTTGCCCGACAGGCTGACCACCTCGGTGCCGCCGCCGCGGGCGCCGCTGGTGCTGGTGGCCGTGCCCAGCGTGACGGCGCCGGTGGAGACGATGGCCACCGTGTCGCGCTGCGAGCTGCTGGCGGCGACGAAGCCGGCATCGATGAAGATGGCCAGCGGGCTGACCCGGAAGCCATCGACGGACTGGCCGATCTTGTCGAGCGCCGACAGCGTCAGCTGGCCGCCCGCCGTGCGCACGAAGGCGCCGCCGGCCGTGCGCAGGTCGTCACCGTTGTGGATGCCGAACAGCGTCGACTCGTCAGGCGTCAGGTTGGCCGCGACGATGTGGCCGAGGTGGGCGCTGTCGATGCTGAACTTGCCGCGCGCCAGCAGTCGCTCCAGCACCGGGTCGAAGCTGCCGCCGCTGGTGTTCCAGTGCGCAGCCGCCCTGTCGGTCAGGATGGAGCCCTGGACCGCGCGGATGAGGATGTTGCCGCCGCCGGTGCTGCTGCCGGAAGGCGAGGCATCGACGAAGCCTCCCAGCGTCACATCGCCGAACTCCGCCGTCAGGGAGATGGCACCGCCGTGGGTGCTGATGCCCTGGCCGACCACCAGCGCGTCCCGCGGCGGCACATGGGTGGGATCGGGGTCCACGGGCGGCTGGCCGGCGTAGAGCTGCAGCGTGCCTCCGGCCGTCGTGATGGGAGCGGTGGAGGTGTGGATGTGCCCCGCGCGCGTGCTGATCTTGACGCTGCCATTCGCGGCCGACTGGACGATGCCGCGAATCTCGATGTCGTCGACCTCGTCGAGCGAGATGTCGCCGCTGCCGCTGTTGTCCAGGTCCAGCGCCGCAACCTGGATCTCGATGGGGTTGGCTCGCGTGCCGATGCCGCCGACGGAAACGATGGACAGCAGGGCGTGCGTGGCGACGATGTCGGTGTCGCCCTCGCCGCCATCGACCACGCCGCCGGCGTGGATGTTGAGCGCGCTGTGCGAGTCGCTGTGCAGCTTGCCGAGCGTGATGCGGCCGGTGGCGTTGAGTTCCAGCGTGCCGTCGCCGGAGTTGACGTAGGTCTCGGCCGTCATCTGGATGAAGCCGCTCTGCATGACGACGTTGCCGACCGTGCGGCCGGCCTTGAGCAGCACGTCGCCGCTGCTGGTCGTGATGTCGGCGAGCGCGCCGAGCTCCAGGTCGCCGTAGGCGCTGACGGTCACGTCGCCCGCGGCGGCTGTGATGGCCTGGTTGAGCAAAATGCCGCCGGCGCTGGTGCTCAGCATCACGGTGTTGGCGCCCGTCACCTTGAGTGCGGCGTCGACCGTGAGCGCGCCGCCGGCGTCGATGGCGATGCTGCCACTGGGCGCCGTCACGCTGCCGCCGGTGGTGTTGAGGCTGGCGATGTCGAGCGCATTGCGCTCGTGGACGGTGACGTTGCCCTTCGCCTGCAGATCCAGCGTGCCGGCCGACAGGACGACGTTGATGGCGCCATCGGCCTTCAACGTGACATGGCGGTCACCCAGGCCGGTGCCGTCCGCGGTGTGGAAACCCTTGATGGTGATGCCGCCACGGGCCTCGATGGTCAGATCGCCGATGTCGCCGGTGATGTCCTCGATGATGACCTCGCCCGCCGTGCGGATGACGGCACTGCCGCCCGCCAGGTTCAGGCTGTGGATGGTCAGCGTGCCGCTCCCCTGCTGGTCGAGTTCGAAATTGCTGGTGGCGCCGGTCAGCGTGACGGTCAGTTCGCTGACGGCCGTCTGCAGGCTGAGGTTGCTGCCGGCGCTGGCCGTCAGGGCGCCGGCCGTCAGCAGCCCGCCGGCACGCTGACCCTGAGCGCCGCGAGCACGCTGACGGCCGGCGGTGCCGACGTTGAGCGCATCGACGATGGCGACGGAACTGCCCGACGAGCCGAGCGTGATGTGCTCGCCGAGGTTGACGTCCAGATCGACGACGGCGAGGCTGCCGCCCGCAATGACGGAGTAGTCGCCCGCCGGGCGGTCCGGCAGGATGAGCACATAGGCACCGGGCGGTGTCAGCGCAGGCTGCGTCAGTGCCGATCCGGTGCCATGCGCCACCCTGCCACCGGCGGTGAAGGCAACGTTCGCAGCGACGGCCTCCAGGATCAGCGTGTGGCCGTTAGCGTCGAGGCTCGCGTCCAGCACACCGTCGTGATCGATGCGCGTGACGAGGCGGCCCAGCACCGTGGCCCACGTGTCGGTGCTGGAGGCCGTCTCGCTGTAGAGCGTGCCGGCGTTGACCGTGACGACGTCGAACGTCTGCAGCGGGGAAGAGAAGTCGATGGTGTCGCGCTGGCGGGCCGAGGCGCCCGGCGTGGTGGCGACGGCCGACGACGGCACGCTGGTGCTCGAGGCGATCTCGTGGCCGTCCAGCACATGCGCATTGGCGACGCTGAAGCCTTCGTTGGGGTTGTCGGCCGTCAGCGTGAGCTGGCGCAGAGTGGCGTCGAAAGTGGCCGTGATGTGCAGGCCAGCGGATGTGATCTGTCCGCTCAGGCTGGTCAGCACGTCGTTCCAGCCGGTGTGGCCAGCCGTCACATCGACGGAGAAGTGCTGGCCGCCGACATCCAGGCTGACCTGATCGGTGTCGCCCAGCGTGTTGCTGGCGAAGACGACATCGCTGATCTGCGTGCCGCTGACGCCGGGATCGACGACAGCCGTGTTGGCGTCGTTGGCCGCGATGGCGCGCGACTTGACGGCCGGAGTCAGCGTGATGGCGTAGTTGTCGGCGTTGGTCACGCCGGTCAGCGTGACCGTGGTGCCGTTGGCCACTGCGGTGGCGGCGTGCAGGCTGTCGCCCGTGATGGCTTGGGCGATGGCGGTGGCCAGCTGGGCGCCCGTCATGCCTACCGTCGTCATGACGCCGTAGTTGCGCGCACCGATCTGGAACGCGTACATCGTCTCCGGCAGCGGCTTGGACGAGACGTCGATGGTGGCGATCTTGACTTGGGAAGCGCCGGCCGCCGTCGTCACCGACGAGGTCGGCTGGTCGGTCACGGAGACGGTGCCGACGCTGAAGGCCGTGTTGCTGGAC
>SEEY01000463.1 GCA_004211235.1 Rubrivivax sp. | reverse complement strand
GCCCGAGCTGCATCCGGCCTGGGAAGGTCGTGACCTCGCGCTCACCGGCCGCGTCGACTCGCTGCCCATCGCGGTCGCCGGCCAGGGCGGAACGCTGGGCTGGCGCTTCGAGTTCGCCGTCGAAGCCGTCGGCCCGACCGGCACGGCGCTGCCGCCCGAGGTGCCGCGCCGGCTGATGCTGCTCAGCTATGACGGCCCGCCCATCACCGCCGGCGAGCGCTGGCGCTTCACCGCGCGGCTCAAGCGCGCTCACGGATTGATCAACCCCGGCGGCTTCGATGCCGAGCTGTGGCTGTTCGAGCAGGGGCTGCGCGCCAGCGGCGTCGTGCGGTCGGCGCAGCGCCTGCAGGCGGCGCCCTGGTGGGAGATCGACGCGGCCCGGCAGCGCCTGCGCAGCGCCATCCACGAGCGCGTGGCCGATCCCGGCATGGCCGGCGTGCTCGCGGCGCTCAGCCTGGGCGACCAGAACGCCATTGCGCACAGCGACTGGGCACTGCTGCGGGACACCGGCGTCGCCCACGCGTTTGCAATCAGCGGGCTGCACATCACGATGTTCGCGTGGCTGGCGTCCGTCGCCGCCGGAGCGCTGTGGCGACGCAGCGGCCGGCTCTGCCTGCGCCTGCCTGCGCCGATGGCGGCGCGCTGGTTCGGCGTGCTGGCGGCGCTGGGCTATGCGCTTTTCTCGGGTTGGGGCGTGCCGGCCCAGCGCACGGTGCTGATGCTGGCCGCCGTGGCGGGCCTGAAGACGCTGGGCCTGCGCTGGCCCTGGCCGCTGGTGCTGCTGGCCGCGGGCGTGGTCGTCACGGCGGTGGACCCGTGGGCGCTGCTGCAGCCAGGCTTCTGGTTGTCTTTCGGTGCCGTCGGCCTGCTGATGGCGGCCGGCGGCGAAACGGCCGAGGGCTGGCGCGCGCGGCTGAAGGCGGCATTCCGTACGCAGGCCATCGCCACCATCGGCCTCGCGCCACTGGGCCTGATCTGCTTCGCGCAGCTGTCCGTTGTCGGCCTGCTGGCCAACCTCGTGGCCATTCCGCTGCTCAGCTTCGTCGTCACGCCGCTGGCGCTGCTCGGCGGCGCGGCGCCGCCGCTGTGGACGCTGGCTGCCTGGCTGGTGGGCGTGCTGGTGGGCTGGCTGAAATGGCTGACGCTGTTGCCGGGCGCCGTCTGGTGGCTGCCCGCGGCGCCGTTGTGGGCGCAGATGCTGGCGTTGCTGGGCGCCGCGTTGCTCGTCATGCGCCTGCCCTGGCGGCTGCGGCTGGCCGGCCTGGCGATGACGTTGCCGCTGCTCTGGCCCGCCGTGCCGCGGCCACCGGCCGGTGAGTTCGAGCTGCTGGCGCCCGACATCGGCCAGGGCAATGCCGTGCTGATCCGCACCGCGGGCCATGTGCTGCTGTTCGACACCGGCCCGGTCTACGCGCCCGGCCAGGATGCCGGCGAGCGCGTGCTGCTGCCGTTGCTGCGCTCGCTCGGCGAGCGCCGGCTGGACATGCTGATGCTCAGCCACCGCGACAGCGACCACGTCGGCGGCGCGGCGACGCTGATGAAGTCGCTGGACGTGCGCGAGCTGCGCAGCTCGCTGGAGCCCGGCCACCCGCTGCTGCGCGACGGGCCGCCGGAGCTGCGCTGCGAGGCCGGCCAGGGCTGGACCTGGGACGGCGTGCGCTTCGACGTGCTGCATCCACTGGCGTCCCACTACGAGGCCGGACTCAAGCCCAACGATCTGTCCTGCGTGCTGCGCATCACGGCCGCATCGGGACGCCGCGCGCTGCTGGCCGGCGACCTGGAAGCCGAGCAGGAGCGGCAACTGGCCAAGCGCGAGCCGGACCTGCGCGCCGACGTGCTGCTGGTGCCTCACCACGGCAGCAAGACCTCCTCCAGCGCCGAGCTGCTGGCCGCCGTGAAGCCGGCCGTCGCCCTGGTGCAGGCCGGCTACCGCAGCCGCTTCGGCCATCCGGCGCCGCCCGTGCTGGCGCGTTACCAGGCGGCCGGCATCGCGGTGGTCGCCAGCCCGTCCTGCGGCGCGTGGCGGTGGCAGAGCGACACGGGTACTTCAAGCTGCGAGCGGGAGCGCAGTCGGCGCTACTGGAGCGACCGCGTCACGCCGCCGATCGGGCCGGAAGAGATTGCCGGCCCTCGCGCGCCGTTCGCCGAAGATGCCTCGCCGGTCGAGCCCGACCTGTCCTTCTGATTCCGTGCCTGTCACACTGGCTTCTGTCGCCATTCCAGAGAGCCCGCCATGAAGCCCTTAGCCAACCGTCGCTCATTCGTCGCCGGCCTGCTCTTGCTGGCGAGCAGCCTGGCCTGGGCCGGAGGCGGCAGCGCCGGCACGGGCGCCAAGGCCTCGGCGGGCAGCAAGGACTACGACCTCTACCGCAGTGGCAACGCGGCCGATGCACTGCCGCCGCAGCCGGCGAGCAACCTGATGGTGCTGATGGGCGGTGGCATCGACGTGGACGATGCCTTCCGCGCCATGATCGCCAAGGCCCGGGGCGGCTCGGCGGGGGGCGTCGACGTGGTCGTGCTGCGCACGTCCGGTGCCGACGGCTACAACCCCTACCTGATGGCGATGGCGGGCGTGGACTCGGTCGAGTCCATCGTGCTGAAGACGCGTGCCGGTGCCAGCGCAGCCGAGGTGCTGAACCTCGTCAACCGTGCCGACGTGCTCATCATCGCCGGCGGCGACCAGTCGACCTACATCGCCCAGTGGGCCGGCACGCCGCTGGAGGCGGCGATCAAGGCCGCGGTGGCGCGGCGCGTGCCGTTCGGCGGCACCAGCGCGGGCCTCGCGGTGCTGGGCCAGTTCGACTACGCCGGCGCCAACCAGTCGATATCGTCGGCCGAGGCGCTCGCCAACCCCTACGACCGCAACATGACGCTGGACCGCAGCTTCCTCAACACGTTGCCGTTGATGGCCGGCGTCATCACCGATGCCCACCTCGTGGCGCGTGACCGCATGGGGCGGCTGGTGACCTTCCTGGCGCGCCTGTCGGCCGACGGCTGGGCCGGCTGGCAGTCTCTGCGCGGCATCGGCGTGGACGAGCAGACGGCCGTCGTCGTCGACGGCGACATCGCCACCGTGATGGGCAACGACGACGGGCAGGGCGGACGCACCGGCCGCGCCTATTTCCTGAAGCCGACGATGGCGCCGACCACCGTGCAGCCCAAGAAGCCGCTCACTTTCCGCAGCCTGCAGGTCGAGAGGCGCCTGGCCGGCGGCCAGTACAACCTGGCCACCTGGCCGACCGTGTCGCCCTACTTCATCTCCGTGGAAGCGGGCGTGCTGATGCCCAGCCCTTACTGAGCCGCGGCCGGCGTCGCCTGTGCGCGCCGCGCCTTCACGGCCTGGCCCAGCTCGATGACAGCGAGCGCGTAGTAGGCCGACCAGTTGTAGCGCGTGACGACCCAGAAGTTCTGCGTGCCCAGCAGCGTCGTCGTCGGCTGCTTCGGCCCGTTCTGCAGCTCGATGACGGCCATCGGCCCGACGTGGTCGCGTGCCGCTTCGGACGGCTGGGCGCCGTTGTCCAGCAACCCCGCGGCCGTGAAGGTCGGCTTGATGTCCGGGGCCAGCAGGCGCCGCCGTGAGATCGGGTCGGCCGGCAGCTTGACGCTGTAGTGCGTCGCCTCGCCGGGCTTCCAGCCGTACTCGGACAGGTAGTGCGCGACGCTGCCGATGGCGTCCACCGGGGTGGCGATCAGGTCGACGCGGCCATCGCCGTCGAAGTCCACCGCATGCTTGCGCCAGCTGCCCGGCATGAACTGCGGCCAGCCGAGCGCGCCGGCGTAGCTGCCGCGCACGTCGGCGGCGTCCAGGCCGTTCTCGCGGCAGAGCTTCAGGAACTCGGCCAGCTCAGCACGGAAGAAGGCCTGGCGCTC
>SEEY01000462.1 GCA_004211235.1 Rubrivivax sp. | reverse complement strand
GCCCAGCACGACGTGCAGGCCGACGACGACCGCGATGCCGGTGCCGCGGTTGGCGCTGGCCGGGGGCTTGAGCTGCGAGCGCAGCGGCGCGGCGGCATGCAGCGGCTGGGCCGCGTTCGGCAGCCGGCGCGGCGCGGGACGCGTGTCGTCCAGCGTCAGGCCGCCGGAGATGTCGGGAGAAAGAACTGCACTCACGAAAGAATCTCCTTGGGGCTACTGATCCAGGAACTGCTCGCTGCCCGTCACGCCAAGCTTGGTGAGCCCCGCGGTGTGGGCGGCGGTCATGACGGCGGCGAAACGGTCGTAGGTGGCGCCGGGCTGCGGGCGCACATGCACCTCGGGCTGCACGTCCTGCCGGCCGGCGGCGTTCATGCGCTCGCCGAGCGCGGCGTCGTCGGCAATGGCCTCGCCATTCCACAGCACGGCGGCGGGCGTCACGTCGATGCGCACGACCTCGGGCGGCGTCGGCGGCGCAGACGCGGGCGGCGCGATCGGCAAGTTGAGCTTGACGCTGTGCAGCTGCACGGGAATGGTGATGATCAGCATGACCAGCAGCACCAGCATCACGTCGATCAGCGGCGTCGTGTTGATGTCGGGCACCGGCAGCGCGGTCGTGATCTGGCGGCGCGCGCGGGCCGCCTTGCGCAATGGACTGACGCTCATGGTGATCGGGCCGGTGGCTCGGTGATAAAGCCGACCTTGGCGATGCCGGCGCGCTGCGCGGCCAGCAGCACGCGGCCCACCGGGGCGTAGTCGCTGCCGGCGTCGCCGCGCACATGCACCTCGGGCTGCGGCTGCTGCTGGGCGATGCCCTTGAGCCGCTCGAACAGCGCGTCCTTGCCGGCCACCGGCGCGTCGAACCAGTAGAGCTTGCCGTCACGCGAGACCGTGATGACGACGTCCTTGGGTTCGCTCTCGCGCACGTCGTTGCGCTGCTTGGGCAGCTCCACCGGCACCGAGAAGTTCACGACCGGGATGGTGATGAGGAAGATGATGAGCAGCACCAGCATGACGTCGACGAGCGGCGTCGTGTTGATGGACGAGACGGCCTCGTCCGACCCTTGTGCAAGTTGTATCGCCATATCTAGTGGTGCATTGCGCTCGCGGCAGGCGCCACGACGCGTGGAAGAGTTTTCGGGCCGAGCGCCGGGCCGCTCCCAAGCCGGCCCGATTGGGCGATTTGCGCGCGGCTCAATGCCGCGTGCATCGCCGTCCCCACGGGGGACCGACCGGGCGTGCTCGCGTTCAGCGAAGCGCGATTGGGCGAGGGGCTCACTTTCAAACCAAAGCGGGCGTCAGGCCGGCCGGCTGCGGCTGCTCGACGGCAGGCTCGGCGTGGCCGGAGCCCAGCAGCACCGAGTGCAGTTCGCCGGAGAAGTCGCGCACGTCGTCGAGCACCAGGGCATTGCGGCGCAGCAGCGCGTTGTAGCCCAGCACGGCCGGCACGGCGACGAACAGGCCGATGGCCGTCATGATGAGCGCCTCGCCCACCGGGCCGGCGACCTTGTCGATGGAGGCTTGGCCGGCAACGCCGATGGCCGTCAGCGCGTGGTAGATGCCCCAGACGGTGCCGAGCAGGCCGACGAAGGGCGAGGTGGAACCGACGGTGGCCAGCAGGCTCAGGCCCGTGGAGAGCTGGCGCTGCACGCGCTCGGTGGCACGGTGCAGGGACAGGTCCACCCAGTCGGCGAAGTCGACCTTGGCGCGCAGGCCTTGGTGGCGCTGCGTGGCCTCCAGGCTGGCCTCGGCGATGTAGCGGTAGGGGCTCTTCTCGGACAGCTTCTCGGCGCCCGCCTTGACGGTGCCGGCGTTCCAGAAGTCCTGCTGCGCGGCGCGCGCCTGGGCGCCCAGGCGGGCCTGCTGCAGCAGCTTGGTGATGATGACGTACCAGCTGCCGGCGCTCATCGCGACGAGCGTGAAGAGCACGGCCTTGGTGACCGCATCGCTCTTCTCCCACACGGCGCCGATGCCGTAGGGGCTGTCGCCCTGGGCCTGGGCGGCGGTGGCGATCAGGAGCAGCGTCAGCGGCGCGAGGGTGCGGGTGAGGGCTTTCATGGCGATGAGGGGGAGAGGATGAATCGGTCCAGTGTGCGCAGCGGCAACCGGGCGAGGAACTAAGCTTTTCGCGTTAGCTCATGCAGCGGCATGTAGCGTTTCGTGCACCGCTTCGCGAGCCGCATCACGAGCCCCTTCCTGGCCGATGTGAGACACCGCCGCGCGGGCCGGCGGCAGCAGGTCCAGCCGCTTCAGGTGGGTGCGCAGCACGTTGCGCGTGATGCCCAGCAGCGCCGCCGTGTGCACCTGGTTCTGGTGGCAGTAGCGGTAGGCAGCACGGATCAGCGCCGACTCGACGCGCGCATGCAGGGCCTGCGGCGCTTCGTCGAACAGGCGCTCGAAGACGCGCTCCAGCACTTCCTCGTTCGTGTCGTCGACGGCAGTGGGCACCGCCGCGGCCGCCGACGGCCGCGCCACGGCGTGAAGCTGCAGGTCCTCGCGGGCAATGCGGCCGTCGCGGCAGATGATCAGCGCGTAGTGGATGACGTTTTCCAGCTCGCGGATATTGCCCGGCCAGGCATAGGCCAGCAGCGCATCGCGCGCCTCGGGCGCCAGGCGCGCGTCCGTCAGGCCCAGGCGCTTGCTGTAGACGCCGATGAAGTGCTCGGCCAGCGCGAGGATGTCACCGGGGCGCTGGGCCAGGTTGCTGAGCTGCAGGGTGGCAACGCTGAGGCGGTAGTAGAGGTCGGCACGAAAGTGGCCGGCGGCCACGGCCTGCTCCAGGCGCACGTTGGTGGCGGCGACGAGGCGCACGCGCACATCGATGGCCTTGCGCGAGCCGATGCGCACCACCTGGCGCTCCTGCAGCACGCGCAGCAGCTTGACCTGCACGGCCGGTGGCAGGTCGCCCACCTCGTCGAGGAAGAGCGTGCCGTCGGCCGCGGCCTCGAACCAGCCGGCGCGGGCGTTGGTGGCACCGGTGTAGGAACCGGCCTCGTGGCCGAAGAGTTCGGCCTCGACCAGCTGTTCGGTGAAGGCGCCGCAGTTCACGGCCAGGAAGGGGCCGCGCCGGCCGCTGCAGTGGTGGATGTGCCGGGCGATCAGCTCCTTGCCGGTGCCGGTCTCGCCGATGATGAGGACGGTCGCGTCACTGGCCGCGACGCGCTCGGCCTGGGCCAGCAGCGCCCGCGAGGCGGGGTCGTCGAATACCAGCGCCTTGGCGCGGATGGACAGGACCTGGTGCTGGGAGTCGGGGAAGGTGAGCAGACGGGTCATGGCCCGGCACTCTAGGCAGACCCGGCCGCGGCGTGAACGCCGCTTTGCGCAGATGCTTATTCGGCTTCGGCGGCGACCGTGGCGTGGGATTGCATGTCTGCCTGCGTGATGACACTGCCGGGCGCCACGCTTCGAGTCAGCCAGACGTTGCCGCCGATGACGGCGCCCCGACCCAACGTGATGCGGCCCAGCACCGTCGCACCGGCATAGATGACGACCTCGTCCTCCACGACGGGGTGGCGCGGCTGGCCCTTGAGCAGGTTGCCGTCGCCGTCGGTCGGGAAGCTCTTGGCGCCCAGCGTCACGTTCTGGTAGATGCGCACGCCGCGCCCCAGCACCGCCGTCTCGCCGATGACCACGCCGGTGCCGTGGTCGATGAAGCAGCCCGGGCCGATGGTGGCGCCCGGGTGGATGTCGATGCCGGTGTCGGCGTGGGCGAGCTCGGCGACGACCCGTGCGATCAGCGGCAGGCCGAGCTGATAGAGCTGGTGGGCGAGGCGGTGGCTGATGAGGGCGCGCACGCCCGGATAGCAGAGCAGCACCTCGTCGACGCTGCGCGCGGCCGGATCGCCCCGGTAGGCGGCGACGACGTCGCTGTCCAGCAG
>SEEY01000461.1 GCA_004211235.1 Rubrivivax sp. | reverse complement strand
CGATAAGGGTCAACTTCCGGGCGTGCGGAACCAACTTTTTCGTCACGTTCTGTCTCCTGTTCTTGATTGACTGAGAGCGCTCAACTTCGCGCCACTGCGCCGCGGACCTGCGCGACGAGTTCTGCTCGCAGTCTCGCCATTCGCGGCCTGTTTCCGATACATTCGGCGCTGAATCACCGGGTTGCAACGGGTCTCGGGATTGATGTTCAAGCTATACCGAGTGGACCGCCGACCCCATGGCCGGTCGGAAGCGCCTTCCGATTGCGATGAGACGAGCGTACAACTGGTAAGACCAAATAGACATAGGGCAAACTCGCGGACTGACCAAACGTGTTCTTTTGGAGACTGCCGTGAAAAACCGTGCCCTTCGGCGGATCGTCATCGTGGGCGGCGGCAGCGCCGGCTGGATCACCGCCGCGCCCCTCGCCCGGATGCTGTGCCGGCCAGACGAGCCTGACCAGCACTGCGAAGTGACCCTGATCGAGTCGGCCGAGATCGGGACGGTCGGCGTCGGCGAGGCAACGCTCCCAACCATTCGCTTCTACAACCAGCTGCTGGGCATCGACGAAGCGGACTTCGTCCGCAACACGCGCGCCACCTTCAAGCTCGGCATCGAGTTCCAGGATTGGGGCCGCATCGGCAATCGCTTCTTCCATGGGTTCGGCGGATTCGGGCCCGCGATTCACAACCGGCCGCTGTGGGCCTACTGGCTGCGCCTGCAGGCAGCGGGAGACAACCTGCCTTCCTACGAGGAGTGGTCGACCGCGACGGTGATGGCCCGGCACATGCGCTTCGTGCCGCCCACGCCAGGTGAGCCGTCCGCAGCGAATGCCTTCGATTACGCCTTCCATTTCGACGCGTCGCTGTACGGCGCCTACCTGCGGGACTACGCCCTCCAGCGCGGCGCCAGGCGTGTTGAGGGCACCATCACCCGCGTCGAGACGCGGCCAGACGACGGCTTCGTGGCTGCGCTGCACATGAGCAACGGCTCCCGGATCGAAGGTGACCTCTTCATCGACTGCTCGGGCTTCCGCGCGCTGCTGATCGACGGCGCCATGAAGTCGCCCTACGAGGATTGGAGCCGCTGGCTGCCCTGCGATCGGGCGATGTCCGTGCCATGCGAACGCGCCGGCGCGATGACGCCCTACACCCTTGACGAGCCGCGCCGGCAGCGTTTCGTCACCGGCAGGCGCAGGCAGGCCTGGATGAAAAACGTGGTGGCCATCGGCTTGTCCTCGGGATTCCTGGAGCCGCTGGAATCCACCAGCCTGCATCTCATCATGGACGGTGTCAGCCGCCTCACGGCCATGCTGCCCGACCTGTCATTCCAGCCCGCGCTGGCCGACGAGTTCAACCGGCAGATGGCGTACCGGTACGAGTCCGTCCGGGACTTCATCATCCTGCACTACAAGCTCGGCGAGCGGCGCGACAGCGAGTTCTGGCGCTACTGCGCGGACATGCCGATTCCCGATGATCTGGCGCACCAGATCGCCCTGTTCCGCAAGACCGGCCGTGTCGCCGTGATCGAACCGGAGGGCTTCACCGAGCCGTCGTGGGCGTCCATCCTGATGGGCCTGGGCGTCCATCCCGAGCGGTACGACCCCTACATCGATCTGGTGGACCCGCAGACGATCCGCCGCCACATGCACCACGTGCACCGCTCCATCGCGCGCACGGTGTCATCCATGCCCTCGCACCAGGATTTCCTGGACCGCATCGGCCAGACGCCGAGAGCTTGATTCATTCGGGAGCGCCGTGAAGCGGATGTCCGCCTGACGAGCCGGATCTCGTACAGCTGAGCATGGGACAACCCAATGAGACGCCCACCATGTTCCGACACTCTGTTCGCCCCGGCTGGCTTCGAGCCGCTTGGTGGCTGGCCCTGGCCCTCACCGCATTCGCGACGCGAGCGCGAGCCGACGTCGTCGATGACTGGCATGACCGTGCGATCACCGCGGTGTACGCGGCGCATCAATCGCCGGTGGCCCAAGGGCGCACCGCGACCATCGTGGACTTGGCGATGTTCGAGGCCCTCAACGCGATCACACCGCGCTACCGCGCCTACCTGGCGCATGTGCGTGAGTCGCCTCAGGCGTCGGCACGGGTGGCGGTCGCCAGGGCGGCGCATGACGTCCTGGTCAATTTATGCCCTTCTCAGGCGCCGACACTCGGGCAGGCGATGCAGGCTGCACTCGCCGGCGAGCCTGATGACGCCGCACGGCGCGAAGGTGACGCGCTGGGTGCCGGCGTGGCCGCCGCCCTGCTGGCAAATCGCCGGGACGACGGCAGTGACCGCCAGGAGGACTATCGCCCTGCCACGACGCCGGGCAGCTATGTGCCGACCGCCCTGCCCGCCGCCTCTCAGTGGGGATTTGTCAGGCCGTTCGCGATCACCGAAGCATCCCGGTTCCGTCCTGACCCGCCCTACGCCCTGACCAGCGACGCTTGGGCGCGGGATTACGAAGAAGTGCGTCGCCTCGGCGCCAAGAGGGATTCCCAGCGCAACGCCGAGCAGACCCAGATCGCCAGCTTCTGGGAAATCGTCGGCCCGGCGACATACAGCCCGCTCGCCCAACAAGTGGCGGCCGCCGGGCGGCTCGACCCGCTGGACCACGCCCGGTTGCTCGCGCTCGTCTCCATGGCCACCGCAGACACGGCGGTGGCGGTCTTCGATGCCAAGTACGCCTTCGGGTTCTGGCGCCCGGTGACCGCCATCCGCAATGGCGACCGGGACGGCAACGACGCAACAACCCGAGACCCTGCGTGGGAGCCGTTCCTGCCGACGCCCATGCACCCCGAATACCCGTGCGCCCACTGCGCCCTGCAGGGCAGTGCGGCCCGGGTGCTGGAGCTGCTCGTCGGCAACAACATCGCCACCGTGAACTTGACGAGCAGCACGGCCCCGGGGGCCGTGCGTCACTACAGCCGCCTGACGGACTACGTTGCCGAAGTCGTCAATGCCCGCGTCTACGGCGGCATGCACTACCGTCGCTCGGGCGAGGTGGGCGTGCAGTTGGGGCGACGTGTGGCCGAGGACGTGGTCGAGCGTCAGTTGCGGCCCCTGTGACGCCAGAGCCAGCCTGCTTCACCGGCTGGCTCGGCAGATCAGAGCAGCAGGAAGGCCGCCGCGGCCAGCGCGGTGGGGCCGAGCGCGCCCAGGAACAGGCCACCGGCGCCAATGGATTCGTCCTCGAAGCCGCGCTTGAGCAGGGCGGCGCCGGCCGGGTTCGGCGCGTTGGCGATCACCGTCAAACCGCCTCCGGCGACGGCCCCGGCCACCAGCATGTACTTGGCATCGACCGAGATGCTGGTGATGAGGGAGCCGAGGTAGGTCAGCGCCGCGTTGTCCGTGACGGCCGTCAATCCGAGCGCGCCGAAGAACAGCGCCAGAGGCTCCAGGCTGGAGACGATGGGTTGGAGCCACCAGGCCTGCATGCCGCCAAGCACCACGAGGCCGGCCAGGAAGAAGGCCACGAGGAGGGCTTCCTTGAGGATCAGCGGGCTCTGGTGTCGCTCATAGGCCTGTGTGAAGCCGAGGAACATCAGGAACAGGCCCATGAAGGCGACTGGATGGTGGGCCAGCAGCACGACGCCGGCCAGCAGCATCAGGTGCACCAGCACCACGGGCAGCGGCACCGGCGCCTGCGGCGCCTCAGGGTCCATCGCCTCCGCACGCAGGTGCTTGCTCAACATCAACGTCGCGACGGTGGCATTGGCCACGACCGCCAGGGCCGCCTTCCAGCCGAAATGCGACAACATGAAGGCGCTGTCCCATTGCCAGGTCGACGCGACCATCAGCACCGGCGGCGCGGCGAAGGAAGTGAGCGTGCCGCCGATAGAGACATTGACGAACAACACGCCCAGCGCCAGGTACTTGAGCCGCTCGGGTACCTCGCGCCGGAACACCTGCGGCGCGA
This sequence comes from Rubrivivax sp., assembly GCA_004211235.1. Next base: position 1,109 of record SEEY01000461.1, on the reverse strand, counting down.
GCATCAGTGCGGCAATGGTCATCGCGGCCGGCTCGGTGATGAACGAGCCGAGCAGCGGCACTCCGGCCATGCCCAGCCAGGCGCTGGCCATGCGCGTCGGCAGGGGAACCAGCCGCGCCAGGCCATCCACCGCCCAGACCACCGTTCGCAGCACCGGTCGAGACGCCGCGACAACCATCACGACGAAGACGAACAACGGCTCGGTGTAGTTGCGCGACTCCGCATAGGCGAGCGCCTGCGGGCCACCGCGCATGAGGGCCATGGTCAGGATCAGGACGATGGCCCAGAAGCCGAAGACCACCTCGACTTCGCCGAGCAGGTGGAACAGCCCCGCGTGCCGGGGGAAGCGATGGGAGAGACGCTCGAATTGCTTGGCAGCGAACGTGTGGCCGAGCGCCAGGGCAAAGATGGCCAGTGCGACGTACTGGACGGCCGGATCGAAGGTCGGATTCATGGGCGTGTCGAAGCCGCGTGGCGGCCCGACCAGCGCGAAGAACCTGCTGTTCCGCGCATCGGCCCAGCACCCGACTCCAGTTTAACGAGCGACATTCGGCGGCCGGGCCGCCACGCCGTGAAGCGGCACTGGCGCGACCCTGGCGGCAAGTCGCCCTGCCCCGCGCGCCGTGAATAGCAACCTTCGTCACATCCGGTTTCATCAGTAAGCTCGCGACGACCCTGCCTTGCCGACATGACCGACGCCAGCCCGCCACGCCCCTATCTCGATCCGACGCAGCAGGATCACAACGCACCTCGTCCGCCGCAGCCGCCCCCGGCGGCCTGGCAGCAGGCCTCGCACCGGCCGCGCACGGCGCCCGTGCGCCGTGCAGTGCCACTGCCGCCGCGGGAGCGCCGACCGGGCTATATCACCAGCCACTGGCACGGCGAGCAGGGCCTCGTGCGCAGCTACTGGGTCAACAACTTCCTGGTCGCCACGCCGCTGGCCTTCCTGCTGACTGGCCTGATGGGCTGGATCGGGGCGAAGGGCGACTCGCTGCAGCTCAGTGCCATCGCCGTGCTGATCGGCTTTCCGATGCTGATGGCGCTGGACGTCTGGTGCATCGTCGGCGCCTGGCGCTCGGCCACGAACTACCTGCGCGACCATGGCTCGG
>SEEY01000460.1 GCA_004211235.1 Rubrivivax sp. | reverse complement strand
GCTTCATGGGCGGCCTGCATCAAGTCCTCGACCCGGTAGGCCCGTATGGCCTGCACGATATTGGGACGGACGGTCTGCAAAAGCATGGTCGCGTTCCTCCTTTCAAGTCACAAAACTGCGAAAACTCGTCTTCGGCCGCCGCTCACCGTGCCGCTTCGGCGCGGATGCGCTTGAAGCTGGCATAGTGATCGCCGGTGTAATAACAGACCTCGGGCACAGTCGGGGGCGTGCCGCCGCAGACTATGCGGCGAGCGCCCCGGTTGCGCGCACCAGGGGTCTTGACCGTGTATTCGCGATAGAAGCCGCGCGCCTTGGCAGGCAGCAGCCGCTCGCGATTGCCGAACACCACGCCGTCCTTGGCATGCGGAAATGGACCGCCGGCATGGATCAGCCGGTGGGTTTCCTGGGCCTGGACGGGCAACTCGCTCAGCGCAATCAAGGCCGGAGCGGGCGCAGTGGTGGGTGCTGATTCCTTGGCTTGCGCACTTCCGGCCAGGCCGGAAAGCAGCAGGGCGGTGGTGACCGCCGAGGCGCCGGAGCGCGCGAGCCACGAAAGCAAAAACACGGGTTTACCCTGCAAGAAAACCGATATGGTACCGAAGCGACCCCAAAAGCTCAAGGTGCACCCTTGCGGCGCTGCCTGGAATTGCAGCATGTGAGCCTGCGCTCACACTTCGCTAAGTGCTTGTCGCGATTGGAATCATGACGGCCCCATGACGAAGTTTTCGCAGTGAAAACTTCTGTCAATTGGGGGAGTCCGGGCGGCGCGCGGCACCTGCGCCCGGATCTGGACTGACTTCAGGCGCGCGCGGCGTTGGCATCCGCGACGGTCAGCGCCGTCATGTTGACGATGCGCCGCACTGTTGCGGACGGCGTCAGCACGTGCACCGGTTTGGCGGCGCCAAGCAGCACCGGGCCGATGGCAATGCCGCCGCCGGCCGCGGTCTTGAGCAGGTTGTAGGAGATGTTGGCGGCGTCGATGTTGGGCAGCACCAGCAGGTTGGCCTCGCCCGACAGCGGGCTGTGCGGCATCAGCTGCTTGCGGTAGGCCGGGTCCAGCGCCGTGTCGCCGTGCATCTCGCCGTCGACCTCCAGCCAGGGTGCGAGCTGCTGCACCAGGGCCAGCGTGTCGCGCATCTTCACGGCCGAGGGCTTGTCGCTGGTGCCGAAGTTGCTGTGCGACAGCAGCGCGGCCTTCGGCGCCAGGCCGAAGCGGCACATCTCCTGGGCCGCCATGATGGTGATCTCGGCGAGCTGCTCGGCCGTCGGGTCGTAGTTGACGTGCGTGTCGACCAGCATCACCTGGCGGCCCGGCAGGATCAGGCCGTTCATGCAGGCGTACGTCTTCACGCCGGCGCGCTTGCCGATGACCTGGTCGATGTAGGCCAGGTGGGTGGCCGTCGTGCCCCAGGTGCCGCAGAGCAGGCCGTCGACCTCGCCCTTGTGCAGCAGCATGGTGCCGATCAGCGTCAGGCGGCGCCGCATCTCGATCTTGGCGAGTTGCTGGGTGACGCCCTTGCGCTCGGTCATGCGCAGATAGGTCTGCCAGTAGTCACGGTAGCGGTCGTCGTGCTCGACGTTGACCACGTCGTAGTCGCGGCCGTGCTGCAGGCGCAGGCCGAAGCGCTCGCAGCGCTCGGCGATGACCGCAGGGCGGCCCACCAGCGTCGGCCGGGCCAGGCCTTCGTCGACGACCACCTGGGCGGCGCGCAGCACGCGCTCTTCCTCACCCTCGGCATAGGCGACGCGCTTGTTGGGTGCGCGCTTGGCCGCGGTGAAGATGGGCTTCATCGTGTTGCCGGAGGCGTAGACGAAGCTCTGCAGCTTTTCGCGGTAGGCGTCCCAGTCCTTGATCGGCCGGGCGGCGACGCCGGAGTCGGCCGCCGCCTTGGCGACGGCCGGCGCGATGCGCATCATCAGCCGCGGGTCGAAGGGCTTGGGGATCAGGTACTCGGGCCCGAAGCTCAGCTTCTCCCCGACGTAGGCCGCGGCGACCACCTCGCTCTGCTCGGCCTGCGCCAGGTCGGCAATCGCATGGACGGCGGCGATTTCCATCTCGACGTTGATGGTCGTTGCACCGGAGTCGAGTGCGCCGCGGAAGATGTAGGGGAAGCACAGGACGTTGTTGACCTGGTTCGGGTAGTCGGTCCGGCCCGTCGCCATGATGGCGTCGCTGCGGACCGACAGCACTTCCTCCGGCAGGATCTCGGGCGTCGGGTTGGCCAGCGCGAAGATCAGCGGCTGGGCCGCCATCGTCGCCACCATGTCGGCCTTCAGCACGCCGCCTGCGGACAGGCCCAGGAAGACGTCGGCGCCGGCAATGGCCTCGCGCAGGCTGCGCTGCGACGTCGGCTGCGCGAACACCGCCTTGTCCGGGTCCATCAGTTCCGTGCGGCCTTCGTAGACGACGCCGGCCAGGTCGGTCACCCAGATGTTCTCGCGCGGCAGGCCGAGCTTGACCAGCAGGCCCAGGCAGGCGAGCGCCGCGGCACCGGCGCCCGACGTGACCAGCTTGACCTTCTTGATGTCCTTGCCGACGACCTTCAGGCCGTTCAGGAAGGCCGCGCCGACGACGATGGCGGTGCCGTGCTGGTCGTCGTGAAAGACGGGGATCTTCATGCGCTCGCGCAGCTTGCGCTCGACGTAGAAGCAGTCCGGCGCCTTGATGTCTTCGAGGTTGATGCCGCCGAACGTGGGCTCGAGTGCAGCGATGCAGTCGACCAGCTTGTCGAGGTCGTTCTCGGCCACTTCGAGGTCGAAGACGTCGATGCCGGCGAACTTCTTGAAGAGCACGCCCTTGCCCTCCATGACGGGCTTGGACGCCAGCGGGCCGATGTTGCCCAGGCCGAGCACGGCGGTGCCGTTGGTGACCACGGCGACGAGGTTGCCGCGCGACGTGTAGCGGAAGGCGTTGGCCGGGTCTGCGACGATTTCCTCGCAGGCCGCGGCCACGCCGGGCGAGTAGGCCAGGGCCAGGTCATGCTGGTTGACGAGCTGCTTGGTCGCCGCGATCGCGATCTTGCCCGGCGTCGGGAACTCGTGGTATTCGAGGGCCGCCTGGCGGAGTTGGGCGCGTTTTTCTTCTGGGCTGGGCATGACGTGGCGAGCAGGGCGGAGGCAAAGGCCGGCGGGGTTGGAATCATGCCACCGCAGCCGCGCCCGGCGCGATGTGGATCACCGCAGAGACAATGGCCGGATGGGCGAATTCGATCTGATCCGGCGCTACTTCCAGCGCCCTGTTGCTGCGGGTGTCGAGGTGGGCGTGGGTGATGACTGCGCTGTCCTCGTGCCCACGCCGGGCGCGCGCTGGCTGGTCTCCAGCGACATGCTGGTCGAGGGCCGGCACTTCCTGTCGACGGTCGACCCGGCGCGCCTCGGCCACAAGGCGCTGGCCGTCAACCTGAGCGACCTGGCCGCCTGCGGCGCGACGCCGCGGGGCTTCACGCTGGCGCTGGCCCTGCCGCGCGTTGACGAAGCCTGGCTGGCCGGCTTTTCACGCGGTCTGCTGGCGCTGGCGGATGCGCATGGCTGCCCGCTGGTGGGCGGCGACACGACGCAGGGGCCGCTGAACATCTGCATCACCGTCTTCGGCGAAGCGCCGCCCGGGCTGGCCTTGCTGCGCGGCGGCGCGCGGGTGGGCGACGAGATCTGGGTCTCGGGCAGTCTCGGCGATGCACGGTTGGCGCTGGAGGTGTTCCGCGGCACGGTGGCTCTCGATGGCGGCCACTTCGAGGCTGTTCGCGTCGCGATACCGCGCAGCGCCTCGCCGAGGGCGATCCGCGGCGTCGGACATTCCATCGCGGCGCGAACAGCCTCGAAGTGGCCGCCATCGAGAGCCACCGTGCCGCGGAACACCTCCAGCGCCAACCGTGCATCGCCGAG
>SEEY01000459.1 GCA_004211235.1 Rubrivivax sp. | reverse complement strand
GGTGTTGCGCGTCGTGCCATCACGGCACTGGCGTCGACACCCGGCGGCACGACGCGCAACACCTGGCCGACCTCGATGCGATTCGGGTTCTCGAGGCTGTTCCACTTCGCGACGTCACGCCAGGTCTGGCCGTTGTCCAGTGCGATGCGGATCAGCGCATCGCCCGGCTTGACGGTGTAGTAGCCCGGCTTGCCGGCGTTTTCCGCGCCGGGCAGCACCTTCACCTCGGGCGTCGCGGCGACGGGAGCTGACGCTGCAGGCGCAGGCGCCGACGCGGCCGGCTTGGGCGGCTGGGGGTTGCGGTCCTCGACCGGAGCCTGGTGCAGGGAGGTGCCGCAGGCAGTCAGCAGCAGCGAGGTGGTGACGGCGGCAAAGAGGTGGCGCAGGCTTGGGATCATCGTGTGGCTGTGGCTTGGAGGGCCGCCCGGATTGTGTGGCGCGGTGCGCCGGCGGCCCCGTCAGACGACGCCAGATTTTAGGGGGACGAAAAGCACGGCCTCGTGCTCGCTCCTGACCCAGCGGCTCACGCCGCCTTCGACGACATGATCCAGCACCACCAGCACCTGTCCACGGCCGCTCGCTGCGGTCGGTGCGATGAGGCGCCCGCCAGGCGCGAGCTGCTCGGTCCAGGCCTGTGGAATGTCTTCGCCGCCGGCCGCGGCAATGATGCTGTCGAACGGCCCGCTGGCCGAGTGGCCAATGCGCCCGTCGCCCCAGATGAGGCGCGGCGTCGGCTGCGATCGCGGCAGCATCAGGCGCTGCAGATTGACCTTGGCCTTGTCATGCAGGCCCTGCAGCCGCTCGATGGACGTGACCTGGCGCGCCAGCATCGCGATCACCGCGGCCTGGTAGCCGCAGCCGGTGCCGATCTCCAGCACGCGGCCCAGCGAACCGCGCTGGCGGGCGCCGGGGCTGGCCATCAGCAAGCCGAGCATGTGGGCCACGACCGAGGGCTTGGAGATGGTCTGGCCATGGCCGATGGGCAGGGCCGTGTCTTCATAGGCCTGGGCGGCCAGCGCGCTGTCGACGAACTCGTGGCGCGGCACGGCGGCCATGGCGGCGAGCACCTGCTCATCGAACTTGCCCTCGGCGCGCAGCCGCTCGACCATGCGCCGGCGCACGGCACCGCTGTCCAGCCCGGTGCCGCTGGGTCGAGCGAGCCGGGCCGCATCCCGCGTGGCCTGGTGCAGGTGGCGCTGCGGCATCAGCAGTTCGCGCTGCGGCGCCGCAGCCGACTTCAGACTGGCCGGAAAGCGTTTGGGCGTCGACATTCAGTGGCCCGAGCTCACAGGCCGAGGCGCTGGGACCAGGCGCCCAGCGAAGCATGCTCGGTGAGGTCGACCTGCAGCGGCGTGATGGACACCTGGCCATTGGAGGTGGCGTGGAAGTCCGTGCCCTCGCCCGCCTCACGCGCATCGCCCGCCGGGCCGATCCAGTAGATGGTCTCGCCGCGCGGGTTGACCTGCTCGATGATGCTTTCGCTGGAATGTCGGCGGCCCAGGCGCGTGATGCGGCGTGGCAGCGTGTCCGCATCGGCGCGGTTGGGCACATTGACGTTCAGCAGGAAGGGCTGGCCCAGGCCACCGGCGATGACCTGCTCGACCAGGCTGCGCGCCAGGCGGGCCGCCGCTTCGAGTTCGCCCCAGCCCTTCTCGGCTTGCGAGAAGGCGATGGACGGGATGCCGAACAGATAGCCTTCGGTTGCCGCCGCGACCGTGCCGGAGTAGAGCGTGTCGTCGCCCATGTTGGCGCCGTTGTTGATGCCTGACAGCACCAGGTCCGGCCGATAGCCGAGCAGGCCGCTCAGCGCCAGGTGCACGCCGTCGGACGGCGTGCCGCTGACATAGCGAAAGCCGTTGGCGGCACGGTAGACATTCAGCGGTCGGTTCAAGGTCAGCGAATTGGAGGTGCCGCTGGCGTTCTGCTCGGGGGCGATGACGTCGATCTCGCCGAGGCCTTCACAGGCTTTCACGAGGGCGGCGAGGCCCGGCGCGAGGTAGCCGTCGTCGTTGGAAATCAGGATGCGCATGTCCCAATTGTAGGGAGAGCGTCACCTGCGAGACCGGGTGTAACCGAGCAGATTCCTATCATCACCGCCTACTGAAAAATGGAGACCGCAATGAAGGCATGGGTCTGCGAGAACCCGGTGGGCGTCGAGGCGCTGCAATGGCGTGAGCTGCCGCCAGCGGCGCTGGCCGCGGGCCAGATCCGCGTGGCCATCCGCGCCGCCAGCCTCAACTTCCCTGACCTGCTGATCGTGCAGAACAAGTACCAGATGAAGCCGCCCCTGCCCTTCGTGCCCGGCACGGAGTTCTCAGGCATCGTCAGCGAGGTCGGCGAAGGCGTGCAAGGCTTTGCCGTCGGCCAGCGCGTGGCGGCCTTCGGCGGCCTGGGCGGGTTTGCAACCGAGGTTTGCATTCCGGCCGCGCTGTGCATGCCGCTGCCAGACGCGTTCAGCTACGAGGACGCCGCCGCCTTCATCTGCACCTATGCCACCAGCCACCACGCCTTGATGGACCGTGCTGCGTTGCAGGCTGGCGAAACCGTGTTCATCCTCGGGGCGGCCGGTGGCGTCGGCACAGCGGCGATCCAGATCGCCAAGGCGGCCGGCGCCCGGGTCATTGCGGCCGCTGGCAGCGATGCCAAGTGCGACGCCTGCAAGTCGCTGGGTGCGGACGCCACCGTCAACTACACGACGCAGAACCTGCGCGACGAACTCAAGACGCTGACCGAGGGCAAGGGGCCCGACGTCATCTACGACCCCGTCGGCGGGGATCTGGCCGAGCCCGCCTTTCGCTCCATTGCTTGGCGCGGGCGCTATCTCGTCGTCGGTTTCGCGCAGGGCCAGATCCCGGCACTGCCGCTGAACCTTGCGCTGCTCAAGGGCGCGTCGCTCGTCGGCGTGTTCTGGGGCGAGTTCGCGAAGCGCGAACCGGGCCGCAATGGCCGGATGCTGGGCGAGCTGGCGGCCTGGTACGCCGCCGGCAGGATCAAGCCGGTGCTGGACCGTGTGCTGCCCATGGAAGAGCTGCCGGCAGCCTTCGCCCGCATGGCGGCCCGCGAGGTCGTCGGCAAGCTGGTTCTCCGGAACGCGTGAAGCCTGAAACGGGGGCTTGGTCCCCCGCAGTCTCGCCCTGTCCGGCCCGGGAGGGTGCGCTACATTCGGCGGTCGAAGCGATCCAAGCCGTTCCCACGCCATGACCGTCAAAGTTCTCATCATCGAAGACAACCCCGTTGCCCGCAGCTTTCTGTGCCGCGTCGTGCGCGAGAGCTTCAGCGACGCGATGGAGCTTACCGAGGTCGGCGATCTCGAAAACGCCCGCCGCCAGGTCGCGAAGTACGCGGGTGGCCCGCCGGAGGCCGGCTTCAAGCTCATCCTCGTCGACCTCGAGCTGCCAGACGGCAACGGCATGGAGTTTCTGACCGAGCTCACCGGTTCCGCGGCGATCAAGATCGTCACGACGCTTTACTCCGACGACGACCACCTCTTCCCGGCGCTGCAATGCGGTGCCGACGGTTACCTGCTGAAGGAAGATCGTTTCGAGGTGCTGGTGGAGGAACTGCAGCGCATCGTGCGCGGCCAACCGCCACTGTCGCCGGCCATCGCCCGCCGCCTGCTGTCGCACTTCCGGCCGGCGTCGTCCGGCGACAGCGGCACGATGCCGCTGAACTCCGGCTTCGGCTCGCTGTCGTCTTCGCACGCGCCGTTCAGCAACAGCCGCAACGTCGCGCTGGACCCGCCGCCCGAATGGGAGCGCCTGACGCCGCGCGAAAGCGAAGTGCTGACCTATCTGAGCAAGGGCTTCACGATCAAGGAGATCGCGAACCTGATGGGCATCAAGTGGTTCACCGTCAACGACCACATCAAGAGCATCTACAAGAAGCTCAACGT
>SEEY01001239.1 GCA_004211235.1 Rubrivivax sp. | reverse complement strand
CGCCCACCTTCAGCGCCTGGGCGCGCAGCGCGATCTGGCTCGGCATGAGGCCGAGGTCGTCGCTGGCATCACTGCCACCGCCACTGCCGCTGCCCGGCGTGCCGGCGCTGCCACCTCCGGCCACGCCGCCCAGGCGCTGCTGCCAGGCGTCCAGGTCCAGCGGGCCGACGTTGGCCTGCAGCAGCACGCCGGCCGCGGGGAGCGGCGGCAGCTTGTCCTGCACCGCGAGCGCGGCGCGCAGCACGCGGGACGTGGCGCCCGACACGTCGCGCTGCAGCTGCGCCTGCAGCAGGGGTGCGGCGGCCAGGCCGACTTCGAGGCGGATCTCATCGGTCCCCGGTTCGGTGGGCGCGATCAGCAGGCGCAGCGGCAGCGTGCTGTCCGCCTCCTTGTGGGCAGGCGCCGGCAGGTCCAGGGCCAGGCCTTGCAGGCTGCTGCTGACGCTCAGCGCCGTGCGCCCCTCCTTGCCCACGGCCAGCTGGAAGCGGTAGGTCGCCTGGCCGCTGGCCGCCTGCGCGAGCCGCGCCACGGCGCCCAGCTCGGTGGCGCGGCGCAGGCCGTCGGCGGTTGCATTGCCCTGCACGGCAAAGCGCATGCTGCCGTCGCGCTGCGTGCCGCCTTCCAGGGCCGCCTCGCCGCCGAGCAGCCGGGCCGTCATGCCGGCGAGCTGCAGGCCCTTGCGGTCGAAATCGATGCGCCCGCGCGCGTTGCCGAGAGCGGGATGCTCAGGCCGAGCCGCAGCCCAACCGGCCCCTGCGCCGCCGTGCTGCTCAACGCGTGGTCGAGCCATTCGTCCAGCGGCGAGGCGCGCACGTAATGCAGCAGCTCGGCGCCGCCGCCGCGGCCCTGCCCGTCGAGGGCCAGCACGCGCTGGTGCTGCAGGTCCTTGATGCCGCCGCTGACGCCGCTGAGCTCATATCCGAGCACCCGCGCGCGGCCGTTGTCGATCTCCAGGCCGCCCCGCTCGAACACCACGTCGGCGTTCACGCCTTCGAACGCAGGCCAGGTGGGCGGCGCGCCGTCGGCGGGTGGCACGTAGGCGAGGTTCACGCCCTGGGCCTGGAAGGCCACACGAAAGAGGCCGGTCGATCGGGGCGTGTCGAACGGGAAGTCCGCCAGCTCGCCCTTGAGCCGCACCGCGATGTTGCGGGCCTCGCCGGCCAGCAGCGCACGCTGCAGCCAGCTGCGTGTGTGCTCCAGGTGCTGCGGGATGTAGCGCGCCACGCGCCGCGCGTCCACGCGCTGGGCCTTGCCGGTCAGGTCGATGAAACCGCCGGCGCCAGGTGGCGTCGAACTCGCCGGACAGGTCGGGCGTGTGCAGCTGCAGGTCGCGCAGCTTCACTTCCACCTCGCCCGGGCCCTTGCTGCCGGGGCGCGGCAGCAGCCAGGTGGCATGGG
>SEEY01000458.1 GCA_004211235.1 Rubrivivax sp. | reverse complement strand
GCCAGGCGCTCTCCTCGCCGCACCACCAGCTCTGGATGGACGGCAGCTCGAGCTCCTCGCCGAACAGGCTCTCGGCGACGCCGGGCCAGAAGGCCGTGAGACCCGGGCTTTCGAGCCAGCCGGCGCCGGGCGCGTTGGCGATGACGACCTCGCCCGCGCGAGCCGCCTGCAGCAGGCCCGGCACGCCGAGGATGGAGTCGGGGCGCAGTTCCAGCGGGTCCAGCCAGGTGTCGTCGACACGGCGCAGCAGCACGTGCACGCGCTCCAGGCCGGCCAGGGTCTTCAGGTAGACCTTGTCGGCGCGCACGGTCAGGTCGGCGCCCTCGACCAGCGTGATGCCGAGATAACGCGCCAGGAAGGCCTGTTCAAAATAGGTCTCGTTGCGCGGCCCCGGCGTCAGCAGCGCGACGCGGCTGCGTTCGCCCGCCGGCGACAGCTTCATCAGCGTGCGGATGAAGTCGCGGTAGCTGGCGGCGAGGCGCTGCACCGCCATCTGCCGGAAGGCCTCGGGGAACTGCTGGGCAATGATGAGCCGGTTCTCCAGCACATAGCCCAGGCCCGACGCGGCCTGCGTGCGCTGTCCCACGACCCACCACTGGCCGTCGGCGCAGCGCGTCAGGTCGAAAGCCAGCACCTGCAGATGCACGCCGCCCGCGGGGGCGCTGCCGTGCATGGCGCGCAGGTACTGCGGATGCGCCAGCACAAGGGACGCCGGCAGCAGACCATCGTGCAGAAGCTTGCGCTCGCCGTAGGTGTCGGCCATGACGGCCTCCAGCAGCCGGGCGCGCTGCCTGATGCCGGCCTCGATGCCGCGCCATTCGTCGGGCTCGATGAGCATGGGCAGCAGTTCCAGCGGCCAGTGGCGGGCCAGCGGGCCGCGCCCGTGCGCTTCCTCGCCCGGCAGCGGCGGGCCGTCGCTGTGCACGTTGTAGCTGGCGCCGTCCTCCTGCACGCGGCGCTGCACGCGCAGCGCCTTGGCCGACAGTTCCTGCCAGCCGGCCGCGCCGCCCGCCTCGAAGAAGCGCCGCCAGCGCGCTGCAAGGCCGGGCTGCGGCTCGCCAGGGTGGTTGACCTCGCCCGTCAGTTCGTAGAAGTGGCCATCGCGACTGCGCATCGCGGCAGACGCCGCCTGCGCCAGCGGATCGGGCGCGGCCGGGGCGTCCGGCTCGTCGGGGAGCAGGCTCCACTGGCTGGGTGTGAGCTCGGACATGGTGGCGGAATCAGGTGAAACGGCATTGTCAAGCAATGTCCGCACCCTCCAGGACGGCGGACCCGGGGCGGCCTCCCTTTTTCACGCTGTCGCCTCAGTCCGACAGGAAGCGCCGCAGCACGCGCTCGGCGGCCGCGGGATCGTCGCGCCAGGCCCCGTGGCCGACACCGGGGAAGCGCTCGAACCGCCGCCACGCCGGGGGCAGTGCGGCGACGATGTCCTCCGCGTCCTCGGGCGGCGTGACCGGGTCGGCCTCGCCGGCCATGACGAGCACCGGGCATTGCACGCCGGCCAATCCGGGCCGAAGGTCCATGCCGGGCAGTTCGGTGCGCGTGTGCTCGAAGAGGATCTCCGGCTTGAAGATCATCCAGCCGCCCGCGTCCGCCGGCCTGGGCCGCGTGTTGTAGAGGTGGCGGCAGTGCGTTTCGTAGGCCGCCCAGGTGCCCGCGCCGGGCCGCTCCCAGAAGTCGCGCGTGGCCTGCGCCGCAGCCGGCCCGCCCAGCCGGCCGAAGCGCTCGATCTTGCGCGCAAGGCCGAAGTGGTGCGAGGTGCTGGACAGCACGACCTTGCGTGGATGCGCCGGATGGCGGGCCAGGTAGCGCTGCGCAACGAAGCCGCCGAAGCTCTGACCGAGCACGATGGGTTTGACGATGCCCAGCACGTCGCACAAGCGCACGACGTCGTCGGCGAATACATCCAGCCGCATTTCGTCCAGCGGCCGCGCGTCGCTGCGGCCATGGCCGCGCTGGTCGAAGTAGACGACCTGGCAGAGGTCGGTGAAGCGGCTGAAGAAGGGGCGAAAGCCCGTGTGGTCGAAACCCGGCCCGCCGTGGATGAGCAGCAGCGTCGGCTTCTCGCGCAGGCAGCGGCCGTCGGGCGATTCGTCCGGAGCCAGGCCCAGGCCTTCGATGTCGACGAAGAGGCGGATGCCGGGCTGGATTTCGACGCGCATGTCAGCGACGGACTGGCGATTCGCGCTGGTGGCGCACCGCCATGATCAGCACGGTGTCTGTCGGCCGCATGTAACGGTACTGGGCCACGTACCCTCGCGCGTTCCGCCCTATCACCAGCTCACGCCGGTCGACCGAAACGCGCCGGCCGATCTCGGGCGCATAGGTCAATACATGAAGAGCAGCCAGAAGTTCCTGCATTCGCTCGGGCTCGTTCGGCTCATCGTGAGTCAACAAAAATTCGCGGATACGGTCCAGATCACGCAGCGCACTCGCCGCCAGCTTGATCCGCGTCATCAGAGCTTGCGCGGGACGGGTCGGGGCACGCTGCCAACGGGCGCTGTCAGGTAGGTCTTCGCTTCTTCCCAATCAACGGCTTCGCCGGTTACCAAAAACTCGGCCCAACGCTCTTCGCAGATGCGGTCCATCTCTGCATCGAATTCGGCCTGCTCCACAGATTCCGCAATCGCATCGCAAATGAATGCATGCGCGGTCTTGCCTGCCCGCGCCGCGGCCTCGCTGACCCGCTCCTTCAGGTCGTCTTCCAGTCGGATCGTGGTGGTGGACATGGCGCTACTCCTTCGGGTGTAGCGCAATTGTGCTACATCATCCGACCTTGCGCAGATCCAGCGTGAACGGGAACTCAAGGCTGCGCTGCGGCTCGCCCACGTCGACCACCCCCGGCGTGTGGCCGATGGCCGTGAAGCGGGCCAGGCGCCGGCTTTCGGCTTCGTAGGCGTTGATCGGCAACGTCTCGTAGCTGCGGCCGCCCGGGTGGGTGACGAAGTAGCGGCAGCCGCCGAGGCTCTTGCTCTGCCAGGTGTCGACGAGGTCCACCGTCAACGGCGCATGGATGCCGATGGTCGGGTGCAGGGCCGACGGCGGCAGCCAGGCCCGGTAGCGCACGCCGGCCACGTATTCGCCGACGCGGCCGGTGGGCTGCAGCGGCAGCGCCACGCCGTTGACCGTCACGCGGTGGCGCGTGTCGACCAGGCCGGTCACCAGCACTTCCAGGCGCTCCAGCGACGAGTCGACATAACGGGCCGTGCCCCCGGAGGAGCCCTCCTCGCCCATCACATGCCAGGGCTCCAGCGCGCCGCGCAGCGTCACGTGCACGCCGCGCGCGGCGAACTCGCCGTACTTCGGGAAGCGGAACTCGAAGTGCGGGGCGAACCAGGCGGCGTCCAGCGCGTAGCCGGCCTCGTTCATGTCCTCCATGACGTCGGCGAAGTCGCCCTGCACGAAGTGCGGCAGCAGCCAGCGGTCGTGCAGTTCGGTGCCCCAGCGCACCAGCGGCGCGCGGTAGGGCGCCTTCCAGAAGCGTGCCACGAGCGCCCGCAGCAGCAGTTGCTGCGCGATGCTCATGCGCGCATGCGGCGGCATCTCGAAGGCGCGCAGCTCCAGCAGGCCCAGGCGGCCGGTGGCGGAGTCGGGCGAGTAGAGCTTGTCGATGCAGAACTCGCTGCGGTGGGTATTGCCCGTCACGTCCACCAGCACGTTGCGCAACGTGCGATCAACGACCCACGGCGGCATCGTCTCGCCGTATTCGGCGCTGGCCTTGAAGATCTCGCCGATCGCGATCTCCAGCTCGCGCAGCTGGTCGTTGCGCGCTTCGTCCACGCGCGGCGCCTGGCTGGTCGGGCCGATGAAGAGGCCGCTGAACAGGTAGCTGAGCGACGGGTGGTTGTGCCAGTAGGCCAGCAGCGAGGCCAGCACCGTGGGCCGGCGCAGGAA
>SEEY01000457.1 GCA_004211235.1 Rubrivivax sp. | reverse complement strand
TATACCGACCACACGCTGGTCGACCAGGCCGTCAACGCCGCCAAGCAGCGGGCGCCAGCCAGCGCCGCCTTCATCAACGCCGTGCTGCGTCGCTTCCTGCGGGAGCGCGACGCGCTCGTCGCTGCCGCCGGCCGCAGCCCGCTGCTTGGCGGCGTTGACGGCCTGGTCGACCAGCGTGTGGTCGGTATAGGCGGGAGCTTGCTCGGGGTCGGGCCACAGCAGCGCCAGCGCGACCAGCAGCAGCGCGTCGACGCGCGGCGGCGGCGCCTTGGGCGCGAGCTGCTGGCGGGCGGCCTCGGCGCCACCCAGCCGGCGCAGCGCCGTGAAGGCCAGCGCCTGGGTGCCGGGGCGCAGGTCGGGCGGAACGCGGCCGAGGAGCTCGGTGAGGGACTTTCCCTCGCGCACGCCCTGCACCGCGTCTGCGGCCTGGAGCAGCAGGCGGTGCAGCGGGGCGGAGGGGTTGCCGGACGGAGGGCTTTGGGACATGGCTTCAGTGTAGAAGTGCGCATTGCCCGGAGAATCGCCGCCCATGAACGCTCCCACCCCCGACGCTCCGGTTTCCGAACGCATCCGCTACCGGCTCGTGTCGGCCGGCTGCCGCCACCACGCCAACGACAACATCGCCGCCTTCATCGAGCCCGGCGAGCTGGACGCGCTGCAGGCCGAGGTGCAGGCGCGGATGCAGGAGGTGCTGAAGGCCCTCGTCATCGACACCGACAGCGACCACAACACGCAGGACACCGCCAAGCGCGTCGCCAAGATGTTTCTGCGCGAAGTCTTCGCCGGCCGCTACGCCGCGGCGCCCAACGTCACCGAGTTCCCCAACGTCAGCCGGCTCAACGAGCTGATGATCGTCGGGCCCATCACCGTGCGCAGCGCCTGCTCCCACCACCTGTGCCCCATCATGGGCAAGGTCTGGATCGGCCTGCTGCCCAACGAGCACTCCAACCTGATCGGCCTGTCCAAGTACGCGCGGCTGTGCGACTGGATCATGAGCCGCCCGCAGATCCAGGAAGAGGCCGTGACCATGTTGGCCAACGAGTTGCAGGAACGCGTGCAGCCCGACGGCCTGGCGCTGGTGATGGAGGCCGATCATTTCTGCATGCACTGGCGCGGCGTCAAGGACAGCGAGTCCAAGATGACCAACAGCGTCATGCGCGGCGCCTTCCTGAAGGACGCCAACCTGCGTCGCGAATTCCTGTCCCTGATCTCCAAAGGCTGAGGCTGAACCCCATGCTTGTCCGACTCATGTACGCCAGCCGCGCCACCGCGGCCACTGCCGACGCCGACCTGGCCGCCATCCTGAAGGCCTCGCGCGAGCACAACCCGGCCGAGGGCATCACCGGCCTGCTCTGCTTCACCGACGGCGTCTTCGTGCAGGTGCTGGAGGGCGGCCGCAACGCCGTCAATGCCCGCTACAAGCGCATCGTCGAGGACAAGCGCCACCGCGACGTGGTGCTGCTCGTCTATGAAGAGATCACCGAGCGCGGCTTCGCCGGCTGGACGATGGGCCAGGTCAACCTGCACCGGCTCAACCCGGCACTGCTGCTGAAGTATTCCGAGACCGGCAAGCTCGACCCCTACGCGATGAGCGGCGCTGCCATCGCGTCGCTGTTCATGGAGATGTGCGCGTCAGGGGCGATTGCCGTCACCTGAAGGCGCGGGTCTCACTACAGCGACCGCGCCTCGCGGAAACCGTAGAGGTTGGCCAGCACGCGCGTCGGGAACTGCTGCAGCGCCTCGTTGTACTGGCCCACGGCCTGGTTGAAGACCTGGCGGGTGAAGGCGCGCTGGCGTTCGATGAGCTTCAACTCGCTGACGAGCGCGTCGATCTCGCTCTCGCTGCGCAGCTCGGCCTGGTGGTCCAGCAGCGACAGCAGCCGGGTCAGCGCCGCCGCGTGAAGGGCGCTCGCCACGGCGAGGCCGCCGGCCGGGTCGGGCGCCCACGGCTTGCCGCGCACGGCCTGCATCGCCGCCTGCGATTCGGCCTGCGCGCTGGTCAGCGCATCGAAGGTGGCCTGCTCGCTCGGCAGGCGCGGCGCCACGGCGGCGAGCAGCTTCTCGCAGACTTCGGCGCGTTCCTTCAGATGGGCGTCGAGCTGCGTGAAGGCATCGCCGATGGCATTGCGCAGCGACATCAACCGGTTGTAGGCGCCGATGCCCCAGAAGAACAGCAGCGCCACGGCTGCGACGCTGAGCCATTGCCAGGTCGTCATGCCTGTTCCCGGTACTGCGCAAAGCCACGCGCCCGCAGCGCGCACGCGGGGCAGTGGCCGCAGCCATGCCCCCAGTCGTGCAGCTCGCCGCGCTCGCCGAGATAGCAGGTGTGGGTGTCCTCGACGATCAGCTTCACCAGCGCCGCGCCGCCCAGCTGCTCCGCCAGGCGCCAGGTGGCGGCCTTGTCGATGAACATCAGCGGCGTGTCCAGCGTCATCGGCCCATCCAGCCCCAGGCTGAGCGCCACCTGCAGCGCCTTGAGCGTGTTGTCGCGGCAGTCCGGGTAGCCGGAGAAGTCGGTCTCGCACATGCCGCCCACCAGCACCGTCGCGCCGCGGCGATAGGCCAGCGTGGCGGCGAAGGTCAGGAACAGCAGGTTGCGCCCGGGCACGAAGGTGTTGGGCAGGCCATTGGCCTGCAGCTCGATGGCGCGCTCGCTCGTGAGCGCCGTGTCGCTGATC
Source organism: Rubrivivax sp. (assembly GCA_004211235.1). Next base: position 1,219 of record SEEY01000457.1, on the reverse strand, counting down.
TGGCCGAGCAGGCTGAGGTCCAGCAGATGGTCCGCGCCGAGCCGGCCGGCCCAGTGCGGGAATTGCCGCGCCATCTCGCTGCGCACGGTGTTGCGGCACTCCAGCTCAATGCGGTGACGCTGGCCGTAATCGAAGGCCAGCGTCTCGACCTCGGCGAAGCGGTCCAGTGCCCAGGCGAGGCAGGTCGTGGAGTCCTGTCCGCCGGAGAACAGGACGAGGGCTTTGCGTGGATCGGTCATGGGGCGGGATGCTAAGACACGCCGACTGAAAGCCTTGCGGCAACGGGCAGCTCGCGGGCAATCCGGGCGCCCGGGCTGGCACTGCGTAACGTCGATTGCTGGGCCAATGCGCCCCTCAACCTGCATCGCCTCAAAGGAGTACGCCATGCCTCTTTCCGAAACCACACCCCGCACCCACGCGCCTCTGCACGACACCCCCACCACCGGCCGCGCAACGGCGCTGGACTGGGTCGCCCTGGTGCTGATGATCGTCGGCGGCCTGAACTGGGGGCTGGTCGGCCTGTTCCAGTTCGACCTGGTGGCCGCCATCTTCGGCACGATGACCGGCGCCGCGCGCGCCGTCTACACGCTGGTCGGCATCGCCGCGGTGTACGGCCTCGTGATCGCCGCGCGCTGGGCCAGCCGCTGATCTGAGCCGGCACGCGCTGGCAAACCGGGCGCCGGCAATGAGGATGCAAACTTGCGCACCTCCACGTCCGGGCCCACCGGCCCTGCCTGCCATGAAGCGCGTGCCTCTCGCTTGTTTCACTGCCCTCGCCGCTGCCACGTCTTCACTGGTCCTGGCGCAGCCCCAGCAGGCGCCGGCTGCCAGCCGCATCGACGAGGTGCTCGTCTATCCCGGCGGCGCCCAGGTCATGCGCCTGGCCACGGTGGCGGCCGGTGCGCGCGAGCTGCTGCTGAACTGCCTGACGGCCCGCTTCGACCCGGATTCGCTGCAGATCGACGCGCCGGCCGGCGTCAACCTCGGGCCGGTGCAGATCGAGACGCTGCCGCGCGAGCGCGTGCCGGAGTGCGCCACCAGCCCGGTGGACGAACAGCTGCGCAAGCTGGAGGGCCAGCGTGACGTGCTGGCCGCCGAGGCCGGCGCGCTGGATACCAGCCATGGCTACCTCAAGGCGCTCGGCTCGGGTGAGGCCCGCTCAACGCCGGCCAACGGCATCGCCGCGACGGCCGACAGCATCCGCAAGACGGCGCAGGAC
>SEEY01000456.1 GCA_004211235.1 Rubrivivax sp. | reverse complement strand
TGGTCACATAGTCGTCTGCGCCGACCTCCAGGCCCACCACCTTGTCCACCGCATCACCGCGGCCGGTGACGATGACCAGTCCGCAGCGCCAGTGTTCGCGAAGCTGGCGGGCAATCGCGAAGCCATCTTCACCGGGCAGGCCGAGATCCAGCAGCACCAGCGCCGGCGGATCACTGGCCATCAGCTCCATCAGGGCCGGCCCCGTCTGGACACGGCTGACGCGAAAGCCGTGATTGCCAAGGTACTGGGCGAGCAGCACCGCGATATCGAGTTCGTCATCAAGCACGCCAATGTGTTGCGGCGTCATCGAAGGGTGCATCTCGCTGCTGGCAACGTGGTCTTTGATGGCCCATTGTGCGCGCGTTTGTCTCGTTAGCCCGGTGGCGGCCCGCCGCCCATCCGAGCAAGGAAAGGCTGGCGACGGGTTGGGCCCCTGGAACTGCGCCAGATCAACCCTTCGCCCGTCCCGTCGCCCTAACGTCACGTCGCGTTGGTTGAATCGGCGTGCGGCCCCGCAAACGCTCCGGCCCAGCCCGGCGCAAAAGAGGGCGTGATGAAACGCACGCGCACCCGGTTTCATGGCGGCCACGAGCGCACAATCGCCGTTAAATCGATAATATTGATATCAATGATTTAAAAGTGAAGACGGCCTGTCGTGTGCCGAACCCTCCAAGGACCTCATGAAGTTTGATGACAGCCAGGCCCGCTCAGCGGCCGCCACGAGCCAGCCCAGCAGCTTCTTCAGCCATCACGGTCCCTGGGCGCCTGGTGTGCGCCTGTTCCGCAAGCTCCGCTTCGCGTCCAAGGCAGGCCTCATCTCGCTGGCCTTCGTGCTGCCGCTGTTCCTGCTCGCTGTCGCCTACCTGCGCGGCAGCCAGGAAACCATCGCCTTCGCCCGCCACGAGCTGGCGGGCGTTGAGGTACTGATTCGCCTGGAGCCCTGGATGGTCGAGGTGCAGAAGCAGCGGCGGGAGCTGCTCTCCGGCGCATCGACGCGGCTCGACATGAATGCGGTGGCGGGCGCCATGAAGGCCGTTCACGACGTGGCGGCCAGCCAGCCCGATGCCATGGACGTGACTGCCGAACTGGCGCTCGTCGAGCGACTCCACAACGCCTTGGCCGCCGACGCAGGCGCGGCGGCCAAGCCCGAGGAACTGGGCCCGCGTCTGCAGGCCTACATCGAAGCCATTCGCGATCTGCGCACCACCGTCATGGACCGTTCCAACCTGACGCTGGATCCCGATCAGGACACCTACTACCTGATGACGCTGGCCACCGACACCGTGTCGACGGTCATCGAGTCGATCTCGCGCAGCCAGGCGCTCGCCGGTGCAGCGGGGCGCAGCGGCAGCGTGGACGCAGCGTCGCTGCGGGCGCTCTACGGCGTCTGGTATGTCGGCAGCCAGCACCTGCGCAGCGTCGACCAGGCGGTGGCTCGCGCGGCCGAGGCGAACGCGGAGGTGCGGTCGCGCCTGAAGACCGCAGAGACGGTGCAGGCGGCCCAGGCCTTCTTCGACACCGCCGCCAGGACGTGGTTCGACGGTGACTTCAATGCCGCCACCCAACAACTCGACAGGCCGGGGCAAGCGGCGGTGGACGACCTGCGCGAACTGTCTCGGCAAAGCACGGCCATGCTGGGCGAACTCCTCCAGGCCCGCATCGACCGCACGAGCAGCTCGCGCAGCGTGATGCTGGCGGTGGTGGCCGTGTCCCTGCTGATGGGTTGCTACCTGTTCTACGCCTTCTTCCTGGTCATGCGCGGCGGCATGCGCGAGGTCGGCCGCCATCTGGCGGCCATGACGGACGGCGATCTGACGACATCGCCCAGGCCCTGGGGAAAGGACGAGGCAGCCGAACTGATGCTGATGCTCGCGGCCATGCAGGCCAGCCTGCGGGCCATGGTGCATCAGGTGCGCACCTCCTCCGAAGGCATCGTGCATGCCAGCACCGAGATTGCCGATGGCTCGATGGACCTTTCCGCGCGCACGGAGCAGACGGCCGCCAATCTTGAGCAGTCGGCCGCCGCGATGGAGCAGATCAGCGCGACCGTGCGTCAGACGATGGACAACACCGGCGAAGCGACCCGGATCGCATCGCACAACGAGGTCCTGGCCGGCCGCGGCGGCACCGTCATCGCAGACATGGTCAGCACGATGGACAGCATCCAGGCCTCGTCGCACAAGATCAACGACATCATCGGCGTCATCGGCGTCATCGACAGCATCGCCTTCCAGACCAACATCCTGGCACTCAATGCCGCCGTCGAGGCAGCACGCGCGGGCGAGCAGGGTCGGGGTTTCGCCGTCGTCGCCACCGAGGTGCGCGCGCTCGCGCAACGCAGCGCCGGTGCGGCGCGGGAAATCAAGGGCTTGATCTCCGCCAGCGTGGAAAAGGTGGACGCCGGCACCAGCGTCGTTCGTCAGGCCGGCTCGACGATGCAGGAAATCGTCGGCAGCGCGCGCCGCATCAACACCTTGCTCGGCGAGATTTCCAGAGGCGCCCAGGAACAGAACGAGGGCATCGGCCAGATCGGCTCGTCCGTCCAGGAACTTGACCGGGCCACCCAGCAGAACGCGGCGATGGTCGAAGAGACCGCTGCCGCCGCCGCTTCGCTGCGTGACCAGGCACACGGCCTGGCCGATGAAGTCGCGCGCTTCAGAATGCCTGCCTGAGATGGGCGGCCGCGAACCGACGGTCACGGCGCCCGTCCTGATCAAACGGGGACTGCCATGTTGAAGAAGATTGCCACGTCTGAAGTCACGCTCGGCATGTACCTGCAGTCCATGGAAGGCGCCTGGCTGTCGCACCCGTTCTGGAAGACCCAGTTCGTGCTGACCGATGTGGCGGATCTGGCCGCGCTCAAGGGCAGCGGCGTCCCTGCCGTGTGGATCGACATCGACAAAGGCTGCGACACGGAGTCGTCCGCGCCCGCTGCGCCGGTCGCTGCGCAGGTCGCTGCGCAGGTCGCTGCGCCAGTCTCTGCCGCAGAGCCGGCGGCGGCCACGGCCGCGGCGGCGCGTCTCGCGCGGCCCGCGCAGGCCACCGTCCATCTGGAATACGAGATGGAGCGGGCTGCACAGGTGCTGCATCGTTCCAAGCAGGCCGTGATGACGATCTTCGGAGAGGCGCGACTGGGCCGCGCGGTGGATGCGCAACACTGCATGCCGGTGGTTGAAGAGGTCGCCAACTCGCTGGCCCGCAACCCGTCTGCCTTCGTGAGTCTGGCGCGGCTGAAGACGCGCGACGACTACACCTACATGCACTCGGTGGCCGTCTGCGCCTTGATGGTCGTGCTGGCGCGCCAGCTGGGCATGGACGACGCCGGTGCGCGCGAGGCGGGCCTGGCCGGCCTGCTGCACGACGTCGGCAAGATGGCGATGCCGCTGGATGTACTCAACAAGCCCGGGGCGCTCACCGATGCCGAGTTCGCCGTGATGCGGTCACATCCGGAACGCGGACACGAGTTGCTGCGCAACGGCGTCGACGTCCCGGCCGGGGCACTCGACGTGACCCTGCATCACCACGAGAAGATGGACGGCACCGGCTACCCGCACAAGCTGGCCGGAGAAGAAATCTCGCTGCTGGCCCGCATGGGTGCCGTCTGCGACGTCTACGACGCCATCACATCGACGCGGCCCTACAAGGCGGCCTGGGATCCTGCCGGCTCCATCCAGCGCATGGCGCAATGGAAGGGGCAGTTCGATCCGTCGGTCTTTGCCGCCTTCGTCAAGGGCGTCGGCATCTATCCCACCGGCACGCTCGTCCGATTGCAATCGGGCAGGCTCGCCGTGGTCGTCGACCAGAACCCGGGTGCCCTGGTCGCACCCCGGGTACGGGTGTTCTTCTCCACCAAGTCGAACATGCCCATTCCAGTGCAGATGCTTGATCTGTCTTCGACGACGTGCAC
>SEEY01000019.1 GCA_004211235.1 Rubrivivax sp. | reverse complement strand
GCCGTCTACGCCCACGCCTACGCTCTGATCGCATTGCAGGTCTGTTTGGCAGCCATGAACATCCGGGGTGCCTCGCGGGCGCAGGACAAGTAGTTCTTCGGCAACCCGCGCCTGCAGGGGCTGCCCGACCGGCCGATGGCCGTCACGCGTTGTCCCGACGCGGTACGCCCATGCGCGGAATGTCCAGAGCACGCCGCAATGCCCTCACGCCGCCAGACGTGCGGTATGTATGGCAGCAGCGCGCGACTGGCGGAGCGCGCGTCCCAGGCCTGCCACTGGCCCGAAAATTGCACAGAGCCGCGAATGAAAAAGCCGCCAGCAAAGCAAAGCCGCGCGCCGGACCCAGAGGTCCTTGAAGTTCGCGCGAGTGGGGTCCACGGGCTCGGTCTGTTTGCACGCTCTCCGTTGCGCAGCGGGCAGATCCTCAGCCACTACGAGGGCCGCCGCCTGAGCGCGCACGAAGCCCTGACATCTCGCGACGATGGCCTGACCTACCTGTTCGCCCTGTCGGACGGCAGCTTCATCGACGGAGACGCTGGGGGCAACGTGACGCGACACCTGAACCACTCTTGCGCACCCAACTGCTACGCCGAGGAGTTCTGGCACCGCAACGGAGAGCTCGGGGTACGAATCAAGACGTTGCGCGCCATCGCCACCGGTGAAGAACTCTTCCTCGACTATTCGCTCATCATCGATCCCACTGAAGAGCCGGCCGCCTACCCTTGCAATTGCAGTGCAGAGGGCTGCCGCAAGTCACTCGCGCAGGTCATGGACGTGCACGGCGCCTAAACTTCGCAGACGAATTTCAGAGGAGATCCTCGCCATGTCGACGTTTCACCTGCGCCACGCCGTGCGCCCCACCGCGCTGGCCCTCCTGCTGGCCGTTGCCATGCCGGCCATTGCGCAGAAGCAGCGCATCGAGAAGGAAGCCGACATTCCGCGCTTCAGCTACCGCATCGCAGAGCCGCTCGAGAAGGTGGTGCGCGATCCTGTCCTGTTCAAGCAAACCGCCGCGCCGATCCGCGCGGACATGGAAGGCGTGCTCGGCAAGTACGAGATTGCCGACAAGTCCTCCGAGCGCGGCATGCTCAGTGCGCTGATGGCCCTGGACTTCCTGCTCGGCAACTACGACGCGGCGCTGGCCGCCTCGGAGAAGGTGCGAGCGTTGGAGGAGAAGCCCTCCGACAAGCTGCTGTCCGGCATCCGCCTGCGCGCGATGGTGGCCGCGGCCAAGCAAACCGGCGCGATCAACACGCCGGCGTACTTCGAGGCGGTGGGCAAAGCCATCCGCGCCGAGCTCGACAGCTACCCCTACGCGGTCATTGCCAACGACGTCAAGCAGTTCAAGGCCAGCGCCGAGCTCGCCGGCGAAGGTCGCGTGCTGGGCAGCGTGCGCGACGTGCTGCAGGTCGCGCTGAACAAGAACGGCGGCAGCCTGTCGTCGGACATCGCGCCCAACCTGATCTTTGCGCGCTACAGCCTGGAGACCGCGATCCCGCTGAAGCAGACGCTGGTTGACACCTACGGCGGTTACCTGGCCGCGCACGCGGTCGCGAAGGAGGACATCTGGGCCGAGCGCTCGGTGACGCTGCCGGCCACCGGCTCATACAAGCCGGTGGTGGTGGCGGTGTGGGACAGCGGCGTCGACACCCGCCTGTTCGGCAAGCAGGTGCTGCTCGACAAGGGCCAGCCGGCGGTGATTGCCTTCGACCTGGAAGCGCGCCGGGCCTCCGGCGAACTGTTCCCGATCCCTGGGGCCTACCAGGCGAAGTTGCCTGCGCTGCTGCAGCAGTCCAAGGGCTTTTCGGACCTGCAATCCAACATCGACAGCCCCGAGGCCGGCGCGGTCAAGAAGTACATGTCTGGCCTGAAGCCCGAGGAGTTCAAGCCCGCGATGGAAGGCCTGGGCCTGGCCGGCAACTATTCGCACGGCACGCACGTGGCGGGCATCGCGCTGGAGGGCAACCCTTGGGCGCGCCTGGTCACCGCGCGCATCTCCTTCGACTACAAGCTGCAGCCCGACCCCTGCCCCACCGAGGAACTGGCCGAGCGCGGCGCACGCAGCTACCAAACCGTGGTCGACTACTTCAAGCAGCACCACGTGCGGGTCGTGAACATGAGCTGGGGCGGCAGCTTGAAGGACGTCGAGGAAGGCCTCGAGAAATGCGGCATGGGCAAGAACGTCGAGGAGCGCAAAGCCACCGCGCGCAAGCTGTTCGAGATCGACAAGAAAGGCCTGACGAAGGCGTTCTCCAGCGCACCGGAGATCCTGTTCGTCACCGCGGCGGGCAACAGCAACTCCGACGCCAGCTTCGGCGAGTTCATTCCATCGAGCATCGTGCTGCCCAACCTGCTGACGGTGGGCGCGGTCGACCTCGCGGGTGACGAAGCGTCCTTCACCAGCTATGGCCCGACCGTTGCGGTCCACGCCAACGGCTACCAGGTGGAGAGCTACCTGCCCGGCGGCATGCGCGTGGCCTTCTCCGGCACCTCCATGGCGTCGCCCAACGTGACGAACCTGGCCGCCAAGCTGCTCGCTGCCAAGCCTTCGCTGAAGCCTGCGCAGGTCATTGCGACCATCAAGGAGACGGCCGAGCCGAGCGCGGATGGACGGCGCAGGCTCGTTCATCCGGCGCATGCCATGTCGAAGGTGACAGGCGGGGCTTAGTCACACCGCGTCCCGTTTTCGTGGACGACGGGCCGTTGATCAACGCGGAAGCAGTAACTCCGCAACGTTCACTGCAGGCCGTCCGACCTTCGACGCAACGTCAGAGTTGCGACGCAAGTCCAGCCAATTCGTAAAAGGCGCACCGCGGCACCTGGGCCTCTGCCCTGTGCTGCGCCGCTGGACGCACGGAGAGTGTCGGCACACGGAGACGCTCGGGTCTTGATGCCGACATCAGGCAGCGAGTGCACTGCTGCGTGGATCGACCGCTGAACGACCAGACGGCGGAGCGGCTCCGGCTTATCCAGGGCCTGCGCAGTCCGATACAGAACGAGTCGACCCCTGATGCGCGCGCGTTAGCGCCGGTCGTCTTGATGCGGCCTGTCTCTGCACAGGGCCCGTCAGGCGCGCGGTGCTGACGCGCGCCTGACCGGCGGCGGCGGCTTCACGGCTGAAACCCGACGTGTCCACTTCTGCCCCGATGTCTCGTACATGGGAAGGAGACCTCACGCTTTCTCCCCAGACATCGAAAGACCGCTATGCAACCTGGCTTGTCAGATATCGCTTTTCCTGTCCGTTGCGAAGCGTTCAGGGCACCTGCCACAACTTCGTGGAGAGCGAGCCCAGGTCCCATCTCGGCGTACCTCGGCAGCTTCGCCGCTGCGGTCGCTTTCGCCATCGGCTTCTGCGCCCCTGCCAATGCGGGGCCGATCACGGCGGGCCCCGCGGTCGCGTCAGTTCCCGCAGCGCTGGTGGACCCACTGGGAAGCCTGGCGGCAGGTCTCGGACCGGACCAATTCCTGATTCCAATCGGTGCAACCGCGGGGTCGTTGATCGGTGAGTGGAGCTTCGATCTGGCCTTCAACGAAGCAGTCGTGGCCCCCTTCGACGCTGGCGGCCTGTTTCAGTATGTCTATCAGGGCGAGTCCGCAAACAGCCAGGCGTCTCTGATCACGTCGAGCGGGATCTGGCTCGCGTCCATGATCGATGACGTGTCTGGCTACTTCGATCCGGTGGTGGACGCTGACGGCCCGCTCGCGTATGTGCTTTTCAAGTTCAATGCGGGCCAGGCCGGTATGGACCCGGGGATCCATGTCGTGACAGAGCCCGTGAATTCGGTACCGACACCGACCTCCCTCAGTCTCACCGTGCTTTCGTTGGCGCTCCTCTTCGGGGGCCGCCTGAAGGCACAGGGCTCAGGCTTTCACGCCCGTCCCACGTCAACCTCTCACCGTCAATGAAGGCAGTCATGCTCAAGACCATGCTCCGAATCTCGGTTGTTGCAGCAACGCTGTCGCTGGGCGCCGCCCACGCTCAGACCACGGCGCCCGGCCCTTACTACGCCACCCCCTCCTGGGACCAGCAACTTGCGGTCACCTCGCGCTTCGTGGTCCTGTCGAACTGGAATGGAGAAGCCGTGCTGGATCGAGAGACCGGGCTCGTATGGCAGCGCACGCCTGAAGCGTCGGACGTTGCGTTTGAAGCTGCCCAGTCTGCGTGCGCAAGCGCCAAGACCGGTGGCCGCGGCGGCTGGCGGCTGCCGAGCGCCGACGAGCTGGCATCGCTGCAAGACTTCACTGCGGCGGCAGGACCCAACGGCTTGCCAGCGGGACATCCGTTCATCCTGTCTTCCTTTGCCGGCGCCTACTTCAGCACCACCACGGTCGGCAGAAGCGGCCAACCGCAGACCCTGGTGAAGATCAGCTTCGGCTATTTCAGCTATGTTGGCCCGATCTTCTCGAATGGCATCAGCCCGTACTGGTGTGTTCGTGGTCCAGGCGGTCGGGGCAACTGATCGGACGACACGCAGGTCCAACCCGCAGGGGTATTCATGGCGGACTTGTCGGATTTCACGTCCGCGCTCTCAACCACATGAGCGCAACCGTGGCCCAGGCGAGCCCTCCTTGTGCGAAGCCGTGACCTCGCGTGATGGCCACCACCGAATCCACGAAGGCGAGAAGGACGAGCAAACCGGACAACTCGCCCCGCCTCGATGGCGCTCGTGATGGGCGGCAGCGGTAGCGCACGCGCCCTGACGGTTGGCTGCCTTGGCCGACTTCAGCCTTCTCGTGGCAGCTCGATGCCTTTGAGCAACTGCCGCATGGATTCGTCCACGTCGCGGCTGCGCACCCGCTGCTTTCGGCCTCCAGCGGCGAGTTCATCCACTTTGGCCAGCAGAGAATCGATCTCATACGGTTTTGCCAAAAAACCGTCGTAGTCACTGAACGCCCTTTGCACGACCTCTTCGTTGGTGCCGCTCATGAACAAAAATGGGATGTCCGCCCAGTTCGAATTCTGTCGGATGGCCGTGCCGAGCTCGCCGCCGGTCATGTGGGGCATCATGAAATCGGAGACGATCACCGCCGGACGCTCGCCGCTGAGCGCCTGAAGCGCAGCACGTCCGTTGGAAGCCGATGCCACGCGGTAGCCGTGTGATTCGAGGATCAGCTGCAGGACTTCTGCTGCGCCGTATTCGTCCTCAACGATCAGAATGAGCTGCATTTGCAGTGTTTCCTCTACCGGTTGTCCCCGCATCGGGACGATCAATCCCGCAATGCGATCACCTTCACTTCGCCCTGTTGCCCCCTCATCTTGCGCAGGGCAAGTTGCCGGGATGTACCTGCGCCCGCGGGCGCCTCGAGCGCCAGCAAGTTGTCGAACAAGGCTGACAGACCAGGGGCAAGCGGCGTGCCGCTGGCGAGACTGATCTCCTCCGGGTCCAGCGTGAACAAAGCCGTGACGGATCTCCGACGCAGTTCCATGAGAAGTCGCCCCAGGAATCGATAGCCGCGGTCCTGGAACGCTCGGGTATCGGCCAAAGCGGCCAAGCCGTCCAGCACCAGGCGCTTGACTCGTCCCTCGTCGACCAGGCGCAAGATCTTGTGGCCCATTTCGTCGAGCGATTCGTCGGACTGACCCAGGGTCTCCAGGCAAAGCGCACCTTCCTGCAGTGCTGCGTCCAGACCTATGCTGAACCGGCGTGCCAGGTGCAAGGCGCCCGCCTGGGTCTCAGGTGCTCCAATCAACAGCAGGCCCGGCTGGCCAGGGGTCGATGCGGCCGCGAAGCGGTATCCCATGAGGGTCTTGCCCGCGCCGCTCGCGCCGACAACCAGTGACATGCTCCCCTCCCACACCCCGCCCCCGCCCAGGGCGGCATCGACTTGCGCGATGCCCAGCGGAACGTTGCCTGGGTCACCACGCTCACCGTGTGCAAGCGGCATGCTTTCCAGGCGAGGAAAGAAGTGCAGGCCTGCGTTGGTGATGCAGAACGAATGCTGTCCGCGCACAACTTCGCTGCCACGGAACTTTCTGACCTGTACGAGGCGTTCCGCCCGGCCCTTGTACAACTGGTCTTCGAACGAAAAAATGCCGTCAACCATCGTCTGTTCAGCGCTGAGCGCATTGCCCCGGCCGGTGGTCAACACCAGGCAGGTGCAGCTCATCGCTGTCGTCAGGCTCTGAAGCTCGTGAACGAACTGGCGGACGCCTTCGTCGATGGTCGGCGAGCTGACGATCAGCCCGTCGACGACGAGCAACGTCGCGCCACTGCGGGCAAGCTCGCTGCGCAACAAGCTGAGCACACCCTTGAGGCCTTCGGTCTCCAGCTCCCGATAGGCGCTCACGTAGAAGACAAAGGCATTGACCGCCGACTTCCGGAAAAACGTCTGATTGCACATGTGCTGCACCAGACGCGCGTGCGACTCGGCGAGCATGGTGACGTAGAGCGTCTTGTGGCCCGCACTGGCGTGGTTGTAGGCCATCTGATTGGCGAGCGTCGTCTTGCCGACGCCCGGTGGCCCCTCCAGGATGTAGACCCCACCCTCGAACAGACCGCCGCACAGGATGTCGTCCAGACCCGCGACGGTCGAAGGAAACCTATTCATGAATACGCCTGATAGCAAAAAAAGTGTACGCCGGCCTAACCCCTGGGCCGCACGTCACGGAACGGATCAGCGGCCCTTCATGAATTCTAGAAGCGAGGCTCGCCCATGGCTCGACGAAGCGTCGCTGAGATCGGAGCAGCCGCCGGCTCTCGGTTGAGAAGCTCGCGCAGATCACACAGGAGTGAAGCTGGTGCCGCAACGCTGAGGCTGGGCGCGCGCCGCCCCTAACACTAGGGGTCAGGAGCCTCCAGCAGGTTTTCGGAAGGTTGCCACGAAGGTGCAGACCTAGTGTCTGCATCCATGAATCCCCTCTCCCCACCGCCCTCATCTCCTGCGCGCTTGCCGGCCGGCCCGGCCCGGGTTGGACTCACCCGACGCGAGATTCGGCCACGGCACAGCCTGACCCCGCGCGCCAGGAAGGCACTGGGTCTGCAGCGACGCCACGATGATCACGACCCTGGTTTGCAGGAGCGGGAACATCTCGCGCAGTTGCTGCACGACCAACTGGGAGGCGTCCTGGTTCAGCTGCGGCTGGCCTACGGCGCTTGGAGGGATGAAGCGGTCAGTCCTGGCCGCCCGTCGGACGCAGGTCCCCGCTTCGACGCTCTGCTGTCCGACCTGTCGGGTGCGGTCCGGCGCCTGACGACGGCGCTGGCACCGCCGGAGTGGCATGAAGAACTTGTGCCGGCGCTTCACGCCATCGCTGCAGAACTGGGGCTGCGCAGTGGGCTTCAGGTGACGTTTGACGCTGACGCGGCTGACGGCCTGGGCGAGGCACCGGCGACCCTGCGCGCCCTGGTGTGCCGCGTGGTCCGCGAGTTGGGGCTGAACGCCATGAAGCACGCGCGCGCCTCGCGCCTGGACATCCGCGTCACCGTCATCGGCGGGCGCTTGCGCGTCCACGTGACGGATGACGGCGTGGGGTTGTCCGTGAGCGCGGCAGGCCCACGCGACGGGTGGGGGCTGCGCAGCGCGAGGGCGCAGCTGCGGGCCGTCGACGGCAGCCTGGTGCTGACGTCCACCCCCGGCCGGGGCACCCGCGCGACGCTGACCGTGCCGCTCCTGCCGCAGGGAGCAGTTGTGCCGGCATGGCAAGACGATTCTTCACAAGGAGCATGACCATGACGCTTCGCCTCGTCCTGGCCGATGACCATCAACTGGTTCGCGAGGGGTTGCGCGCCCTGCTCTCGCGGGACGACCGCCTGGAGGTGGTCGGCCTGGCCGCCGACGGCGTTGCGGCGGTCCGCCTCGTGCGCCAGCTCCGCCCCGAGCTGCTGATCACCGACATCGCCATGCCCGGCCTGAACGGACTGGAGGCCACCCGACGGGCTCGCGCCGAGGAGGTGCCGCCACGCGTCATCTGCCTGTCGATGCACGGAGACCAGCGCAGCGTCGTCACGGCCTTGCAGGCGGGCGCGAGCGGCTATGTGCTGAAGGACGCGTCCTGCACCGAGCTGCTGACTGCGGTGAACGAGGTGGCCGCGGGCGGCACCTACCTGAGTCCGGGGCTGCTGGGCAGCGTCGTCGACGAGATCCGAGACCGACGACGCATGCCGCAGGTCGAGGCGGGGCCGACGCTGACGGCGCGCGAGCGGGAGATCGTCCAGCTGTTCGCCGAGGACCTGAGCACACAGGACATTGCCGACCGCCTCAGGGTCAGCGCCAAGACGGTGGCCACCCATCGAGAAAACCTCACCCGCAAGCTGGGTGTGCGGGGCGTCGCTGGCATGACCCGCTATGCCATCGCAGAAGGCCTGACCGACAGGGTGCCGTCGTGCCGCTGACCGCCTACGCCCTGCCCAACTGGGTGCTTGGCCTGGGCCTCGTGCTCGCCTGGGTGCTGATCGGCCTGGCGGCGCAGGCGCTGTTTCCGCGGCGCTGGCGCGAACAGGCGAGCGAGACGGACCGCAACGTCGTGCTGGCCTCGCTCGGCGTTATCGCCACCATCAACTCACTGCTGCTGGCGTTTTCGGCGGTGTCCGTGTGGGAATCATTCGGTGTTGCCGAACAGGCCGTGCAACGCGAAGCGACAGCCATCGCCCAGCTGGGCCGCACATTGGCCCTGTGCGACGGCGCCCCAGCGCGCCTGGCCCGCGAACGACTGCGTGCCTACGGGCGCAGCGTGGTCACGCGCGAATGGCCCGCGATGCTCGAGGACAGGACCAGCGTCACCACGCTGGACGCCTTCGACGCGCTTTTTCATGCGCTGGGCGACGTGCGGCCAGACGATGCAGCCGGCGCAGTGCTGCTCGCGCAGGTGTGGACGCAGGCCAACGACCTGATCAGCCACCGCCGCGCTCGCCTGCAGGCCAGCAAGGGCAAGGTGCCTGGCACGCTCTGGGCGGTCGTGCTGGTGGGCTCGGTGTTGACACTCATCCCGCTGGCCGCGCCGCCGGTCAGCGCCAGCAGCCGTGGCGCGCTGCTCCTGCTTGCCGTGGCGCTGGGCCTGATCTTTCACTTCCTCGCCGCCATGGACCGCCCATTCCTGGGTTCCGAACGCGTGACGCCGGAGGCCATCGAGGACGCGCTGGACACGCTGCAACGCTTTGCCCCGCGCACTCCGGTACCGCCTTGATCCGCGCGCGGCCTCAGGTGCCGCTGCCGTTGCGGATCTCGGGGTCGGCCGTGGCGATCAGGCGCTCGGCAGCACCCGCGACAGGCCGGCGGAACACCAGCACCACGCCGCGCCGGGTGTGTTGATCCACCGGAATGGTGATCGACGTCGCGCCGTCGTGGCCAATGGCCTGGAAGGTGCGTGGCAGTTCGGCAGTGCCCTGCAGCGTCTTGGCCACGGCGGCGAACAGGCTCACGTCCAGGTCCGGCTCCTCACCTCGTTCCTGCAGTTGCGCCGCCACGTCCGCGGCGAGGTGGCTCTGCTGCTGAAACGTGATGCTGTTGCTGTCCTTGTCGGTGTCGATCTTGTTGGGCGCGACCGGCTGCCAATCACCGTCGAAATAGGCACAGGGCACGATGTTCTCAGGCCGCTTTCCGGTTGCATCGGCAGGAGGCTTGAGGGCGACGACGAATACCGTCGTGGGTTGCGGATCGGCGGCGCCGTCGGCGGTGGCTCGAACATCGGTCATGGTGTCTTCCTCTTCGGTGGGGTGGTGGGATCGAAAGGCGGGCCGCTGCGCTCGGACGCGGCCCAGGGCACGTAGCCATCGGCAGTGAGGCGCCGGCCGGCGTCGCTGGCGTCCGGCCGTTGATCTGGGGCGGCACATTGCTGCAGCGCCAGCCACGCCTGGAGCACGAGCCCGGCCTGGCCGGCATCCACCGCCGGCTGCAGCGCGCTGCGCAACTGCGCGCAGCCCTCGGGCGCGAGCGGCCTGCCGGACAGGCTGCCCAGGCGCAGGGCCAGCAGGTCGCGTCGCGCCTGCAGCTCACGCAACTGCCAGTAGCCGGGCCGCTGTCGCAGCAGCGCCTCCAGCGCCTCCTGCGTGTCGGCCAGCAGGCGCGCCGCGCGCGGCGCGTCACGCCGGCTCGCGGCCTGTTCGGCCTCCGCCATGGCCAGGCGCAGCAGCGATTCACGCCGCGGGAAGTCGGCAGCAGCGTCTGCCGCCACCGGAGCTGCCGTGAGCTGGGCGCGCAGCGCCGCCAGCTCCACGTCGATCGGCAGGCCGGCGTCCAGCCGCGCCAGCAACAGGTGGCTTTCAGCATGCAGCCGATCACTGCGCCAGTACGCATTGCTGGGGTCGTGACGCTCGGCCTCGCGCAGGCGGCCCACGCCGTCGGCCATGACGGCCACCGCCTGCGCATGGCGCCCCGCAGCCCGCAGCGCGTCCGCACGGCGCAAGTCCAGCGTGCCAAGGTCGCGCAGCCGCAGCTGCTCCTCGCCCCGCTCCGCGGCCAGGGCGATGCGCTCGACGCGGGCGGCGTCGAACTGCTTCAAGGCCTCCAGCGGCCGGCCTTGCACGAGTGCCACGAGACCGAGCCAGGTGCGCGAATTGGCGACGCCCTCGCGCGCCTCCGCCGAACCCGGCACACGGGCCAGCGCGGCCTGCTTGAGTGCCAGCGACGCTGCAAACGAGCGCTCCGCCGCCTGCCAGTGGCCACGACGGAAATCGATGGATCCGAGGCTTTGCAGGGCGTAGCCCAGCTCCGCCGTGGCCGCCGCATCGCCGGGTGCCAGCCGTTGCCAGTGTTCGCTGGCGGCGCGGTAGCGGCCCATCGCCTGCGCCGCCGCATCCAGCTCGCCGGCATCGAATGCGATCTGTCCCAGCCAGAACGATGCAGCGCCGAGCGTGCGAAAGTAGTCCGCCAGATTCACGTCCGGCATCTGGCCCGCAGGTGCCAGGCCCTCAAGCAGGCCGCGCGCCGCCGTCAGCGCATCGGTCGCGATGTCGGTGCGGCCCTGGCCGCGGCTGCTGTTGACCTCCCCGATCACCACCAGGGCCCGCGCCCGCTGCAACACGTCGCCAGGCAAGCTGGTCGACTCACGGCCATCCGGCGGACTCAGCAGCTTCAGGCCCTGCTCGCCGATGCGGCTGAGCAGAGCCAGCTTGCCGATGGGGCGCAGGCCGTCGGCCAGTTCGCCCAGCATGAATGACGCCAGCTGCCGGCTCTGCCGTTCGCGCGCCGCGGCCAACTCGGCCTGGTGGGCGTAGCCCACGGCCGCCGTGATTGCGACGGCTGCCAGCAGCAGCGCCCCGGCCGCGAAGGCACCGAGATTCCAGCGCCTGCGGCGCAGACGGCGCCGCGACCGCTCGATGAAGTCCCGCTCCCGGGGCCCGAAGAGTTCCGGCGCCTCACTCAGCGCTCGCTGAGCCGTCCAGAGCACCGCGCCGCGCGGCAGCAGCAGCGCCGCCGCGCGCTCGCCCTGCGCCCAGCGCGCCAGCCAGGGGGCGAGGCTGTCGCGGGCCACCAGCGCGGCCCGGTGGCTCGCGACCCAGGCCGTCACGCGAGGCCAGCGCCGCAGCAGCGCTTCATGGGCAACGCGATAGCCCTTGCCACTCGGAGCCAGGTCAGCCACCAGCAGGCGGGCCGCCACGAAGGCCTCGACCAGCGCGCGCTCATCCGTATCGATCAGCTCAACATCGGGAAGCCAGCGGCTCGTCGGCGAGGCGTCAGTGCCGGCCAGCGTCACCAGGCGCGACAACAGCCCGGAGAACGCGGCCTGCTGTGGCACCGGGCATTCGGCCAGGAGCGCCTCGGCACGCTGGCCGATGGCGCCCTCCAGCCCCCCCATCGCTTCGTAGCTTGCCCACGCCATCACGTCGCCGGTCTCGCGGTGCAGGTAAAGCTGCTGCAGCGTGTACTGCAGCAACGGCAGCGCATCGGGCGATTGCATGGCGTCCGAGCACAGCCGGTCGTCCAGGCGATTCAGGCCGCTCTCGTCGCTGCCGTAGGTCAGCCCGGCGGCGCGCGCCGGCAGCCGGATCATCTGGGCGATCTCATGCGCCTGCGGGGCGGCGAGGTCGAGGTGGGCGCCGGCGTCCTTGCCCGCCATCAGCAGCGGCTGGCGCGCCAGGTCGGCATAGAAGTCATTGCGACAGATGGCCAGCACCAGCACGAGACCGCTTTGCACGAGCCGCTCCAGCGTGCCGAACCAGGCCTGGGTCTGTGCGGGTTCTTCCTGCAGCAGCGCTTCCAGCCGGTCCAGCACCAGCAGCGGCGGTGCGACGCTGCCCGTCCGCAGGCCACGGGTGGCATCCAGGCCGATGGCCAGTTGTCGAATGACCTCCGCCGGCCGCTCGTGCAGCGCGCTGGACAGGCTGTCGATGCTGTAGCCCGACAACAGCGGCACACCCTGGCACTCCCAGTCGAGCAATGCCCCTGCAAGCCCCGCCCAGGCCTCCGATCCGGCCAGCGCCCCCTTTGCGCCGAGCGCGCCGAGGTCGACGGTGGCCGATGCGCACACACGCAGCGACGCCACGCTGCCCTCGGGCAACAGCGCGTTCACGCCATCGAGGTCGGCAGCCAGTGCGGGGAGCAGGCCTGCCTGCACAAGCGACGTCTTGCCGGAGCCGCTCGGCCCGAGCAGCACGATCAGCGGCACGCCACGTTGCCACTGCGCAGTCAGACGTGACCGCAGTGCCGCAACGGCCGCATCGCGCCCGAAGAAGACCGTGGCATGCCCTTGATCGAAGGCCTCAAGGCCACGGAAGGGTGACTGCCCGCGCCAGCCCTGCGCATGGCTGCGCGGGCCCTGCCCGGACAGCACGCGCACCGGCGCCAGCAATCGATAGCCCTGCTTGCGGATGGTCTCCAGGTAGACCGGGTGGGTGGCGCTGTCCTGCAGCGCCCGACGCAGAACAGCGATGCACTTGTGCACGGGGTTGTCGCCCTGGTCCGGTACGTCGGGCCAGCCCTCTTGCAACAGGGCTTCGGATGAAATGACCACGCCCGGCTGCCGGCACAGCGCCACCAGCAGAGCCATCGGCCGCGGCTCCAGCGTCACGCTGTGCTCACCCAGGGTCAGCCGCCGCGTCGGCACGTCCACGCGCCAGTCGCCCAGCAGGAAACTCATCGGGCCGCCATCGCGCTCGACGCACGGCCGCACGGCCGGCTTCGGCAGTGAGGCAGCGCTGACAGTCGACCCGTGCTCGGTCCGGTCCATGCGAGAGAACTCCCGGGATGCGACCACTCGGGGCCGGGCTGCGGCGAGTCTAGGAGTCCCCGCAGCGCGCCGGTGGCCGCGATGCCAGGAAGAGTTGACAGGTTGACAGGCGTCGCCGGATGACCTCCCTGCCGGCCAGCCTGATTGACCTCAGCAAAAAGGAAGCAGCGGTTCCGCCTTTCACCGATGGGCCGACGTGGCACGCCTGCCTATCTTTCGGCCCATCGACCGCAAGGTTCCACGACCGCACCGAGTACCGCCCTTCCGACGCCCGCCATGATCGACGCCGCCCTCCTCCACATTGCCGCACACCTGAATGCCGTGCTGCGCCGCGCGCACCAGTCGGCGGAGGATCTCGTGGCGGTGACGGGCCTGCACGAGGCCGACGGCAGCCCGGCCGCCGGCGCATCGCATCGCCTGTCGGCCTTCCTCGTCAACCTGGAACGCGATGGCGTCCCGGGCCAACCCGCAAGCTTCATGGGCGGCGGTGAGCGCCTGGCGCGCTCCGCTCCACCGCTGCACCTGAACCTGTTGCTGATGTTCGCGGCCAACTACGGCGGCACCACCTATCCCGAGGCGCTCAAGCTCATTGGCAGCACCATCGCCTGCTTCCAGGCGACGCCGGTGCTCGACGCCCAGAACTCTCCCGGCCTGGACCCGCGCCTGGACAGGCTCGTGCTCGCCATGGAATCGCTGAGCCTGCAGGAGATGGCCAACCTGTGGGGTGTGCTCGGTGGGCGCTACCTGCCCTCGGTGCTGTACCGCGTGCGCTTGCTCACCATCGACGCGCGCCAAGCCGATGCCCAGCAGCCCGCGGTGCGGTCGCCGCGCGTGGCGGCCCACGGCTGAGAGGACACTGCTCCATGACCACCTGGACCGAGCTGCTGCACCTGGAGGTCGGCCACGGCTACTACGCCGATGGCCGTGCCCGCGGTCTGCAGTTCGAGCCCCAGCCGGACACCGCCCGGGCGCTGCAGCGCGCCGGACTCGTCGCCCGAAGCGACGGGGGCAGCCTGCAGCTGATCGGCCCCGACCACGCTTTGGATTTGCTGGACGAACCCATCGGAGTGGCCTGGCGCGTCGTCGCCACCGACCCGGCATTCGCCTGCGGTACCGAAGACCTCGCCCAGCGGCCAGGCCAGCTGCTGTGGGTCCAGGCGCCCGAGGGGGGCGACAGCACGACGCTCGAGACAGTGGCAATGCTCATGCGCGAGCCGCCGGTGGCGCCGCTCCTCACACCGCGCGACCGCCAGCTGCCGCCGTTCGCACTGCTGTGGCTGCCCCTGGCGCGCTTGCGCGCTGCCTCGGCACCGCTGCGCCTGCGCTGGCCGCTGGCCAGCCGCAGCACCGTATGGAAGTACTGCCTGTTCGGCGACTGGCCCGAACCCGCGCTCACCATCGTCGACCTCGCTGGCACGACCGAATTCACCGCGCCCCTGCCGGACCGCATGGACAACGGCACGCCGATGCTGGCCTTCCGGTCCCGGGGCCGCCTGCCGCTGGCGCAGCGCCCGCCCCAGCGCTTTCAACTGCGCAGCCGCCCGGAGCAGGACGGCAGCGCCGAAAAGGTGCTGATCCGCCGGCTTCCGACGCCGGCGGCGCAGTTCCTCGCCCGTGAAGTGATCGACGGCCAGCCCGCGGTCATCTCCGAGATCCATGTGCATCGATAACCGCTGAGGAGCCCGTCATGGCCATGAAGACACCCGGTGTCTATATCGTCGAGAAGAATGCCTTCCCCAACTCCATCGTCGAGGTGGCCACCGCCGTGCCGGCCTTCGTGGGCTACACGCGGCGAGCGGAGAACGGCGGCAAGTCGCTGCGCAACAAGCCCTGGCGCATCAGCTCGATGGCCGAGTACCACACCTACTTCGGCCACGGACCCGATCCCAGGCTGAGCATCGACGAGGCGCCCCCGTACACCCGCAGCGACTTCCGCGCCGACAACAAGGACTACGCACTCAACCAGGCCGTCGGTGCGGCCGGTGGGCGCTTCCTGCTGTATCACGGCATGGTGCACTTCTTCCAGAACGGCGGCGGTCCCTGCTATGTCGTCTCGGTCGGCAGCTATGGCGACGACGTCGAGGCGCAGAAGCTCACCGACGGCGTCGAGACGCTCATCAAGGAGCAGGAGCCGACGATGCTCGTGATCCCCGATGCCGTGCTGCTCAAGCGGGCCGACTGTGTGGCCGTGCAGCAGGCCATGCTGCTGCACTGCGGCGGCAAGATGCGCAACCGCATCGCCATCCTCGACGTCTGGGGCGGCTACCTGGACCGCAAGGACCCGGGCGGCGACCCCATCGAGGGATTCCGCAACGACCTGGGTGTCAATTTCCTGGACTTTGCCGCGGCCTACTACCCCTGGGTCAACACGACCGTGGTGCAGGACAAGGACCTGGACTACACCCGCATCGCCAACCCGGCTCTGCTGTCGGAGCTGCTGCGCAGTGAACTCTCGCTGCCCGACGCGGAGGGCCTGAAGACCGCGCCACCCCGCATCGCCCAGCAGGCGCAGGCCGTCGTCGACGTCACCAAGACCGATGACGACTGGACGGCCTATGTCACCGAGCTGGTGAACAACTCCACCAAGAGCGACGAGGAGAAGGCCAAGGCCCTGACGCCGCCGGCGCTCGCGGTTGCGGTGGAGACGCACAAGTCGCTGCTGCACAAGAGCCTTGTGGCCATGAGCCCGCTCTACAACACGCTGATGACCGAAGCACGCAACCGGCTCAACCTGCTGCCGCCGTCCGCCGCCATGGCCGGCATCTACACGATGGTGGACAACAGCCGCGGTGTCTGGAAGGCGCCGGCCAATGTCAGCCTCAACGGGGTCATCTCGCCGGAGGTCAACCTCTCGCACGAAGACCAGGAAGACCTCAACGTCACCACCCAGGGCAAGTCCATCAACGCCATCCGCAGCTTCATCGGCGAAGGCGTGCTGGTGTGGGGCGCCCGAACGCTCGACGGCAACAGCCTGGACTGGCGCTACATCAACGTGCGCCGCACCATGATCATGCTGGAGGAGTCCTGCCGCCTGGCGGCCAAGGCCATGGTGTTCGAGCCCAACGTCGCCAACACCTGGGTGACCATCAAATCGATGATCTCCAGCTTCCTCACCGGCATCTGGAAGCGCGGTGGCCTGGCGGGCGCCGTGCCGGACGATGCCTTCAGCGTCCACGTCGGCCTGGGCGAGACCATGACGCCCGAAGACGTCCTGGAGGGCATCCTGCGCGTGACCGTGCTGGTGGCCATCAGCCGCCCGGCCGAGTTCATCGAGATCACCTTCCAGCAGCAGATGCAGAAGTCGTAGGCGCTGCAGGCGCCCGGCTTTCACCTCTTTTCCTCTCCTAACCCTCCCGGAGGCAGGCAATGGCAGACGATGGATCAGCGCAATCAACCACGGTGTGGCCCCTTCCCAAGTTCCGCTTTGAAGTGAAGTGGGATTCGGCGGTCATGTCATTCCAGGAAATCTCGGGCCTCGACGTCGAGGCCCAACCCATCGAGTACCGGCACGGCGACAGCCCAGCGTTCTCGGTGCTGAAGATGCCCGGCATGAAGAAGTACAGC
>SEEY01000455.1 GCA_004211235.1 Rubrivivax sp. | reverse complement strand
GTGTGCGTCCAGGCCAGGGCCAGTTTCTCGGTGATCGGGGCCGACGCGATGGCATCGGCGGGCACCGGGGAAGTGGCATCAGGGATTTCGTTGGTCATGGGCGAGTCGGGCGCTGTGGTTCGGCATTGTAAAATTTGAAGGTTGCGCCCAACGAAACCTCATAAATCCATGAAGACTGTCGCCATCCTCCTGTCGAGCCTGCTGCTGGCCACCATGGCTCAGGCGAACGAGCCTGCCGCAGCACCGGCCAAGCCCGACCTTGCCAAGGGTGGCGCGATTTCGTCCCAGGTCTGCGCCGCCTGCCACACCGCCGACGGCTCGCGCGGCAGCGCCGCCAACCCCATCCTGCAGGGCCAGCACCCCGAGTACCTCGCCAAGCAGCTCACCGAGTTCAAGGCCGGCAAGCGCAAGAACCCGGTCATGCAGGCGATGGCCGCGCCCCTGTCGGAAGAAGACATCCGCAACGTCGCCGCGTTCTACGCCGGCAAGACCGCCAAGCCCGGCTTCGCGAAGAACAAGGAGACCGTGGCGCTGGGCGAGAAGATCTGGCGTGGCGGCATCGCCGACCGCAATGTGCCGGCCTGCGCGGCCTGCCACGGCCCGGCCGGCTCGGGCATCCCAGCCCAGTACCCGCGCGTCGGCGGCCAGCACGGCGACTACGTCGAGGCCCAGATGCTGGCCTTCCGCAGCGGTGCCCGCGCCAACTCGGCGCAGATGGCCGGCGTCGCCGCGAAGATGAACGACAAGGAAATCAAGGCCGTGTCCGACTACGTCGCCGGCCTGCGCTGAATTTACGCCAAGCCTCTGACAGAAGGCCGGTGCACCCCACCGGCCTTTTTTATTGATCCGATGTCCGCCTCCGTTCCCCGCTCCTCCGTCGCCCGCGAACTGCTGGACCTGCTCTCGTCCATGCGCTTCGCGATCACGCTGCTGAGCGTGATCTGCATCGCCTCGGTGATCGGCACGGTGCTCGTGCAGGGCCAGCCCGAAGGCAACTACATCAACCAGTTCGGGCCGTTCTGGGCCGAGGTGTTCGACAGGCTCGGGCTCTACACGGTCTACAGCGCGCCCTGGTTCCTGATCATCCTGACCTTCCTGGTCGTCTCGACCAGCCTGTGCATCGCCCGCAACGCGCCCAAGATCGTTGCCGACCTGAAGAGCTACAAGGAAGGCGTGCGCGAGCAGTCGCTGCAGGCCCATCACCACAAGGCCATCGGCGAGCTGCCGAGCAACCCGTCGATGGCGCTGGCCGAGATCGGCAACACCCTCACGGCGCTGGGCTGGAAGGCCCGGGTGCAGCGGCGTGATCACGGCATCATGATCGCGGCCCGCCGTGGCGCCGCCAACAAGCTCGGCTACCTGTCGGCGCACTCGGCCATCGTGCTCATCCTGGTCGGCGGCGTGCTGGACGGCAACGCGATGGTCAAGCTGACGATGTGGGTGCAGGGCAAGCAGCTCTACACCGGCTCCGGCATGCTCTCGGACATCAAGCCCGAAAACCGCCTCAGCGTGGCCAACCCGAGCTTTCGCGGCAACGTATCGGTGCCCGAGAAGCAGCGCCAGGGCATTGCCGTGCTGAACCTGCCCAGCGGCGTCGTGCTGCAGGACCTGCCCTTCGAGATCGAGCTGAAGCAGTTCAAGGTCGACTACTACCCCACCGGCATGCCCAAGAGCTTCGCCAGCGACATCGTCATCCACGACGGCGACAAGCGGCGCGAGGCGACGGTCAAGGTCAACGAGCCCGTCATCCACAAGGGCGTGGCCATCTACCAGAGCAGCTTCGAGGACGGCGGCAGCAAGCTTCAACTGAAGGTGCTGCCACTGGCCGGCGGCAAGGCGGCGCCTTTCGAAGGCCGTGTCGGCACCCGGCTGGCCTTCGGCGACCAGACGCTGGAGCTGGACGGCCTGCGGGTCATCAACGTCGAGAACCTCAGCCCCGACGGCGGCGCCAATGCCAGCGGCGCCGACGTGCGCAAGGTCGACCTCGGCGAGCGCCTGAACCAGCAACTGGGCAACAGCGCCAAGAGCAGCGCGGGCAAGTCGCTGCACAACGTCGGCCCGAACTTCACCTACAAGCTGCGCGATGCGGCCGGCCAGGCGCGCGAGTTCAAGAACTACATGCTGCCGCTCGAACTGGACGGCCAGCGCTTCTTCGTGGCCGGCGCCCGCGAATCGCAGGCCGAGGAGTTCCGCTACCTGCGCATGCCGGTCGACGAGAACGACTCGCTGGAAGGCTGGCTGCGCCTGCGCCAGGCGCTGTCCGACCCGGCGCTGCGCGATGCCGCCGCCCGCGCCTATGCCGTCTCGGCCACGCCGCCGGACCGCCCGCACATGACGCCGGAGCTGCAGGTCACGGCCCAACGCATGCTGACGCTGTTCTCCGGCGCCCAGGCCAAGCCGGGCGACGACATCAAGGGAGGCGTGCCGGCGCTGTCGCAGTTCATCGAGCGCGACGTGCCCGAGGCCAACCGGCAGCACATCTCCGAACTGGTGCTGCGCGTGCTGAACGGCAGCCTGTTCGAGCTGTACCAGATCGCGCGCAGCAACGCCGGCCTGGCGCGCGCGCCGATCAACGCCGACACCCAGGCCTTCATGGCGCAGGCCGTGCTCGCGCTGTCGCAGAGCCTCTACTACCCCGCGCCCGTCCTGCTGCAGCTCGACGGCTTCGAGCAGGTGCAGGCCAGCGTGTTCCAGGTGGCCCGTGCCCCTGGTCAGAAGCTGGTCTATCTCGGCGCCCTGTTGCTCATCGTCGGCGTCTTCGCCATGCTCTACATCAAGGAGCGTAGGCTCTGGATCTGGCTGGCGCCGAGCACCGACCCGGCCAGCTCTCAAGTGCGCATGGCCATGTCAAGCACGCGCGAGTCGCCCGACAACGCCACGCTGTTTGCCCAGCTGAAAGCGGCTGTACTGAAGGACAAGACATGAACCCCTCGCCCAACCTCACCACGCTGAACGCGGGCTCGCCTGGTCGGTCCCCCGAGGGGACAGCGATGCTTGTGGCATTGGGCCGCAAGCACATCGCCATGCCGGACCGGCTTGGGAGCGGCCCGGCGCTCGGCCCGCAAGACAGCGTGCGGAACGGAGCATCTACATGAACACGACCACCACCTTCGACCTGCCGCGGCGGCACGCGCTGCAGCGCCGGGACGCGCTGGACTGGGCCTTCGCCGCCCTCGTGCTGATCGCCGGCGGCTATGCCTTCAACCGCTACCACGCCAGCATGGACGGCTACGAGCGGGGCATCCTGGCCTGCGCAATGCCGGCGCTGATCGCGCTGGGCTGGTTCTGGAAGCCGGTGCGCTGGCTGTGCGTCGCGGCAGGCGCGGCCACGCTAGCCGCCATCGCGCTCTACCAGCAGCATCCCGGCCCCAACGGCGCCGACCTGGGCGCGGCCGACACGGTCTTCGGGCTCAAATACATGCTGGCCAGCCGCAGCGCCATGCTGTGGATGAGCGTGCTGTTCTGCATGAGCACGCTGGCCTACTGGGGCGGCTTCTTCACGCGCAAGGGCGAGGCGAGCACGTCCGAGCTCCTCGGCTCCAAGCTGGCCTGGGGCGCCGTCTTCATGGCACTGACCGGCACGCTGGTGCGCTGGTTCGAGAGCCACCAGATGGGGCCCGACATCGGCCACATCCCGGTCAGCAACCTCTACGAAGTGTTCGTGCTGTTCTGCTGGCTCACGACGGCCTTCTACCTCTACTTTGAAGCGCGCTACAAGACACGCGCGCTCGGCGCCTTCGTGATGCTGGTGGTGAGCGCGGCCGTGGGCTTTTTGCTCTGGTACACGCTGGTGCGCGAGGCGCATGAAATCCAGCCGCTGGTGCCCGCGCTGCAAAGCTGGTGGATGAAGCTCCACGTGCCGGCCAACTTCATCGGCTACGGCACCTTCGCGCTCGCCGCGATGGTCGCCTTCGCCTACCTCATCAAGGAACAGGCAG
>SEEY01000454.1 GCA_004211235.1 Rubrivivax sp. | reverse complement strand
TGCAGGACTATGTCTGGACCGGCACGCTCGGCCTGCTCGCTTCCCTCGGCCAGGCCTTGGTGATCGTGTTCATTGCCTTCTTCCTGCTCGCCTCGGGCGACCACTTCCGACGCAAGCTCGTGCATCTGGCCGGCCCGACCTTCGCGAAGCGGCGCTTGACAGTCCAGACCTTGGACGAGATCGGCGCGCAGGTGCAGCGCTATCTGATCGTGCAGGTCATCACCAGCGCCGTCGTCGGCCTGACGATCTGGCTGGCCTTCTGGGCCGTGGGCCTGCAGCATGCGGCCGTCTGGGGCGCCACCGCCTTCGTGCTGGACTTCATCCCCTACGTCGGTGCCACCGTGCTGACCGCCAGCTCCGGCCTGCTGAGCTTCGTGCAGTTCGGCAGCGTCGACATGGTGCTGCTGGTGTCCGGCATTGCGCTGGGCGTGCACACGCTGTCGGGCAACCTGCTGATGCCCTGGCTCAGCAGCCGCAGCAGCCGCATGAATGCGGTCACCGTCTTCATCGGCGTGCTCGCCTTCGGCTGGCTCTGGGGCCTGTGGGGGCTGCTGCTGGGCGTGCCCATCCTGGCGAGCGTGAAGGCGGTGTGCGACCGCGTCGACGAGCTCAAGCCGGTCGGGGAGCTGATGGGCGTTTGACGCGACGCCCGGCGCGGGTCGGACAATCGCGCCGATGTCCGATTGGTTCTCCCCCGCCCAGCTGCTCGGCTATGTGGCCTTCGTGCTCGGCGTCGGTTGCTTCCTGCAGACCGACGACCGGCGCTTCAAGTGGTTCATGACCTGCGAATGCCTGGCCTATGTGCTGCACTTCTGGCTGCTCGGCAACCCCACGGCGGTGGCCAGCTCGCTGATCTCGATGACGCGCTCGCTGCTGTCGCTGCGCACGCGTTCCAAGTGGGTCGCCGTGGTGGTCGTGGCCGCCAACATCGGCTTCGGCTTCGCCATCGCAGACAAGCCGAGCGACTGGCTGCCCCTGACCGCCTCTTGCCTCGGCACCATCGCGCTCTTCACGCTCGAGGGCGTGCGGATGCGCCTGTTGATGCTGTGCGGCACGGGCCTGTGGGTGGCGAACAACCTCATCGTCGGCTCCATCGGCGGCACGGCGCTGGAGATCGTCATCGCGGCAATCAACCTGACCACCATCGTGCGGCTGGCCAGGCAGCCGTCACCGGCCGCGCCGCTGCCCTGACGGCAGCGGGCAGGCCGCGTTCATTTGCCGCCCAGCGCCGCTTCCATCCTGGCGCGGTCCATGTGCCGCTCGAAGCCGCTGATGGCGCGAGCGACCTGCGGGTTGCTCGTCAGCTCGGCCATGGCCAGTGCGCCCAGGGTCTGGAAGGCGGCCATCATGCCGGCCTGGCCCTCCTGCTGCAAAGCCTCGCGGGCTTGGGCCTTGCAGCGCTCGGTCAGCAGCGCCATGAGCAGCTGGGCCGCCGCCTGGTCCGCGCTGTCCCGGCTGGCCTCGGTCACGTTGGACAGGTCCTTGATCTCAGGGTGCGAAGCCATCGCGATGAAGATCCAGCGCGCCAGGTCCTTGCGGTCCTTGCCGGTGGTGTTGTCGCCCAGGCACGCAGCCAGCGTTTCGGCCTTGGGGCCGGCGTGGGCGGCCGTTGGCAGCAGCGTGGACAGGGACAGCAGCAGGGCGGCGGGCAGCAATGCTTTCATCGGGCGGATCGGTGAAGTGACGGGCCGGCGATTGTTGACCGCCGGCCCGCCTCTCGGCTCAACGGTTGGCGGAGTAATTCACCGGCAGCCAGTCATAGCCCTTGCCGTCCACGCGCAGCTTGCCGATGCCGGGGAAGGACACATGCGTGACGGCCACGTAGTAGCCCTCCTTGGCGGCGTCGGCGTAGGCCTTCTCGCGCGCCGGTGCGGCGGCCTTGGGGTCGCTGTCGAACTGGACGGTCACCGCCGGCTCAGGAAACTGCACGGCGGCCACATGCATCAGGTCGCCCCAGAAGATCATCTTCTGGCCCTTGCTCTCGGCGACGTAGTTGCTGTGGCCGGGCGTGTGGCCGTAGGCCGGGAATGCCTTCATGCCGGGCACGATCTCGACGCCGTCCTTGTTGCCGTCGAAGGGCTTGAAGCGACCCGTGTCGGCATAAGCCTTGACGATGGCGGCGATGGCCTTGCCGCCGTCACCGCCCTTGGCAACCTGTTCGGGCGAGAGCCAGAAGTCGGCATCGCGCTTGTCCAGGCGCAGCGTCGCGTTGGGGAACGCGGCCTTGCCGTCGGCACCCGCGCCGCCGATGTGGTCGCCGTGCATGTGGGTGATGACGACTTCGTCGACCTGATCCGGGCTGTAGCCTGAGGCCTTCAGGCTGGACATCAGGCGGCCCAGCGTGGGGCCGAAGAGGCTGGCGGCGCCGGTGTCGACCAGCACGAGCTTGGCGCCGGTGTTGACGAGGTAGGCGTTGACCGAGGTCTCCAGCGGCGTGCCCAGGTAGGCATGCTGCAGCGCCTTGAGCGTGTTGGCCGCGGGCTGCTGCAGCAGCTTGTCGACCGGCAGGTCCAGCGTGCCGTCGTTCAGCGCGGTGATTTCGAAGTCGCCCAGCTGCAGGCGATACCAGCCCGGCGCCTGGCCCTTGAGCTGCGGGCCGGCGGCGAGGACGGGGGCGGCGCAGGCGAGGGCGAGGACGGCGGGAAGCAGGCGTTTGATCATCGTGTGTCTCCGGGGGGTGGGAAGCGGACGCGGCGCAGCATATCCACGTGCCGCTGACCTTGCAGCCCCAAAGGCCGATCCCCTGATCGCCTGACATCTGGACAAGGCGTCGCGGGCGGCCTGACTGGAATCTGGACAGCGGCGGCTGCTGGGTGCTCAAAACGCCGGGACAACCCGCAAGGGTTTGCCAGCGGTTTGCCCCAAGTTGGCACGGGCATGGGTTTTGCGCTGAAGGGGCACAACCATCCCGTCCGAGGAGACAAGCCATGCCCCGACGCCTGCCGGCTCGTTCACGCCTGCATTTCGCACTGACCCCCGTTCTCGCCGCGCTGGCCTGCGCCGCGCTGCCCGCAGTGGCGCAGACCACGTCGGCGACCGAGCCGGCCGCAACGGCCACGACCACGCTGGAGGCCGTCAAGGTCACGGCGCGCAAGCGCGAGGAGTCGCTGCAGGACGTGCCGGTGGCCGTCACCGCGCTGACGGCCGAGCAGCTCGACAAGCTCGCCATCAAGGACCTCGGCGACCTGCAGGGCCAGGTGCCCAACCTGACCATCTACGCCGCGCGCGGCAGCAACACGACGCTGACGACGTTCATCCGGGGCGTCGGCCAGGCCGACCCGCTCTGGGGCGTGGACCCGGGCGTGGGCATCTACTTCGACGACGTCTACATCGCCCGCCCGCAGGGCGCGCTGCTGGACGTGTTCGACGTCGGCCGCATCGAAGTGCTGCGCGGCCCACAGGGCACGCTGTACGGCAAGAACACGACCGCCGGCGCGATCAACATCACCACCAACCAGCCGACCTTCGATTTCGAAGGCGCCGCCGAACTTACCGCCGGCAACCTGAACTACAAGCAGGCCAAGGGCGCGGTCTCGGGCCCGCTGTCGGACACCGTCGCAGCGCGGATCGCCGTCGCCACCACCACGCGTCGCGGCACGATCTATAACGTCACCACCAAGCGCTGGATCAACGAGCAGGATAATCTGGGCCTGCGCGGGACCTTGCTGTTCAAGCCCAGCGAAGACCTGAGCGTCACGCTGTCGGGCGATTACAGCAAGCAGGATCCGGAAGGGTTCGGCACGTCGTTCGTCCGCGTCGGCCGCACGCAGCGCGCGCTCAGCCGGCAATATGATGCGCTCGTTGCCGCCTACAACGCCGCCAATCCCACCCGTCCTTATGCGGTGCCCAGCCGCAACATCTACGACCGCCTGACCGACATCGATGCCAATCTGAACGCGGGCAACAAGATCGGCGGCGCTTCGCTCAAGGTGAAGTGGGAC
>SEEY01000453.1 GCA_004211235.1 Rubrivivax sp. | reverse complement strand
GAGACAGACCTCCGCGGCGCGGCAATCGACATGCCGCGCCCATCCGCGCCCCGGGGGGCGGATTGCCGTTTGCTGGCGCCGGCCACGGTCGCAGGGTGCGGCCATCAAGGAGAAGCAATGGAACAGGATTCCCATCCCAACGGACGCCGGGCCGCGCTGCGGGCGGGCGCCGCGCTGCTGGGTGCAGCCACGGTGGCGCCGGCGGCCGTCGCGCAGGGGCAGGGCGCCGGAGCACAGGCCGGCGCGGCGAGTGCGGCCGGCGCGAAGGCGACGCCGGTCCCCGCCACCGACCCCCGGGCGGCGTATCCCAAGCCGCCGTTCGCCAAGCAGCAGCAGCCCTGGCCGGGGTTGGCCTCGAAGATGACGCCGCGCCCGGACCATGGCGAGACGTCCTATCGCGGCTCGGGCCGGCTGGCCGGGCGCAAGGCGCTCATCACCGGCGGCGATTCCGGCATCGGCCGGGCGGCCGCCATCGCCTATGCGCGCGAAGGCGCGGACGTCGCATTCGGCTACCTGCCCCAGGAGCAGGAGGACGCCGAGGAGGTCATCAGGCTGATCGAGGGCGCGGGCCGCAAGGCGGTGGCGCTGCCGGGCGACATCCGCAGGGAAGCCTTCTGCCGGCAACTCGTCTCGGACGCCGTGACGCGGCTGGGCGGCCTGGACATCCTGGTCAACAACGCGGCCTTCCAGCGCTCGCGGGACTCGATCCTCGACATCAGCACCGATCAGTTCGACGACACCTTCCGCACCAATGTCTATGCGTTGTTCTGGATCACGCGCGCGGCACTGCCGCACCTGAAGCCCGGCGCGACCATCATCAACACGGCGTCGATCAATGCCTACGACCCGTCAGAGAACCTGA
This sequence comes from Rubrivivax sp., assembly GCA_004211235.1. The sequence goes on along the minus strand of SEEY01000453.1, from coordinate 3,086 downwards.
TCGACTACGCGGCCACGAAGGCGGCCATCGCCTCGTTGACGAAGTCGCTCGCGAAGCAGCTCACGCCCAAGGGCATCCGGGTGAATGCCGTGGCCCCGGGCCCGTACTGGACGCCGCTGCAGCCCAGTGGCGGGCAGGATCCCGACAAGCTGGTGAAGTTCGGGGAGGACTCGCCGATGGGCCGGCCCGGCCAGCCGGCCGAGATCGCGCCCGTTTACGTGTTGCTGGCCGACCCGGTCGCGAGCTTCATCAGCGGCGACATCATCGGCAGCACGGGTGGCAAGCCGCAGGGCTGACAGCGGCTTGCTGCAGGCCGCCGCCTCGGAAGCGGCGGCCTGGCGACCGGTCAGTTGCGGTCGGCACGAGCGGCGCGCATGCCGCTGCCGTTGTTGCTGTTGCTGCTGCTGCTGCTGCTGTTGTAGCCCGAGCTGCCGGCGCTGGCGCCGCTGGACCCGTTGTTCCAGGAGCCAGTGGACGAGCCGCTGGACGAGCCATTCGACGCGTTGCCGGACATGCCGCCGCTGGACGAGCCGCTGGCGCCCATGCTGCCGCCGGAAGTGCCGCTCGAATTGCCGCTGTTCTGGCTGGCGCCGCTGCGGGAGTTCGAGCCGTTCATCGAGCCCGTGCCCACGCGGTTGCCGGTGGTGCCGGTGACCTCGGGGCTGTTGCTCGTGCCGCTGCCGGCGTTGGACGTGTTCGTGGCGTCGGAGCCGGACAGCGTGTTGGAGGAATTGCGGTTCGAGCTGCTGGTCGAGCTGGTGCTCGATCCGCTGGTCGAGCCGCTGGTCGAGTTGTTGCCGCTGGTGGTGCCCGGTGTGGAATTGACCTGCGCGATGGTGAGGCTGCCGGCCATCAGCGCGCCGATGGCGATGCTGGTCAGGCGAAGGGTGGAATGGGACATGGCGTTGCTCCGAAGGGTGGGGTTGTGAATGCCAATCGCCTTGCTTGCGAATGCTTGGCCCGGATCAGCCGGCAAATCCCATACCGCCGCCGCGGTCTGGCGTCGGCCGTTTCGGTCGCGCCTGTCTGGGCGGGGTCATGCCCCTGTTGACGCGGGAGCGCAGCTTGCCCCACCCCTGCGGTCGGCACATCGCCGGCACTATTCAGGAGACCATCATGAGTCAGCAAAATCGCAACGAGGAAGGTCAACGCCAACAGGGCAATGCGTCGCAAGGCCAGCAGGGCGGCTCGCAGGAGCGCCAGGGCGGGAGCCAGCAGCGGCAGGAGCCCGGCCAGGGCAGCCAGCAGGGCGGCGCGCAGCGGCAGCAGGAAGGCAACCAGCAGCGCCAGGACGGCCAGCAAGGCCAGCGCAACCAGCAGGGCTCCAACCAGGAGTCGGGTAGCCGCAGCAATGACGCCAGCTCCAACCGCGAGCAGGGCGGGCGTCAGCAGCGCTGATCGCCGCTGAGGTGCGGGCTGCGGCGCAGGGTCTGCGCCGCAGCCCGTCGCGCGTGAGCTCGGCTGTTCAGCGGGCGGTGCGGAACGTGATCGACCAGCGCAGGCTGTCGACCGGCGCCACGCTGTGCTGCCAGTTCCAGCGCGCCGAACCGCGCAGTGCGTAGACCGATCTCGCCTGGACGCGCAGCTTCGCGACGTCCTCGCGCTTGGGCTGGTCGGGTGGGTAGGGCCGCAGGCGCAACACCGCATCGCTGCCGAGCGACACGCCGAAGATCTCCTCGAAGTTCGGCACGTCGCGATGCCACCCCAGCGGCGTGCCGGGCGAATATTCGGCCACCAGCGCATGCACCAGTGCGTCGGCTGCCACGCCGGCCCAGTCGGCGACCCGGTCGCGCAGCGGATGCAGGGCTTCCACGAGGGGCGCCGCGGGCAGCAGCCGGTTGGCGTCGTAGTCGAAGCTGCCGCCATAGCTGACGACGCGTCGCCGGGCGACGTAGGCCTTGTAGGTGGCCTGCTGCAGCGGCAGTTGCCGCACCAGCTCGATCAGGCCTGCTTCTTCCTCGGGCGTCAGGAAATCCGGCCGGTATGTCAGGCCGTCCGGCAGGGCGCCGGGCGACGGTGCGAGGTCGGCGAAGAGCGACCCTTGCTGCACGCTCAGGCCTGCGCGGGAACGGCGCGGCTCTCGCCGTGCGGCATCCCGCGACGGGAGCCCAGCCGCTGCGCGTAGACCCAGGTGAACTCCGCGCCGACCAGGAAGACCTGGGCGGAGTAGTACACCCAGACGAACACCACCGCCACCGAGCCCGCCGCGCCAAAGCCGCTGGCCACGCCGGTCTTGCCGATGTACAGGCCGATCAGGAAGCGGCCGATCGTGAACAGGAGGGCCGTCACGGCGGCGCCGACCCACACGTCGCCCCAGCCCACCTTGACGCGCGGCATGACCTTGTAGATGAGCGCGAAGATCGCGGTGGTCAGTGCGAAGCCGACGACCGCGTTGATGGCCTGGGCCACCACCTCCCAGCCTTCGAACCAGCCGCCCCACCACTTGCCTAAAGCGGAGATGGCGGCGCTGGCCACCAGCGAGATCACCAGCAGGAAGGCCACCCCGAGGATCATGCCGAAGGACAGCAGCCGGGTGCGCACGAGTGTCCAGAGGCCGCTCGACCTGTGGCGCACCGGTGCGCGCCAGATGCGGTCCAGGGCGTCCTGCAGTTCGGCGAACACCGTGGTGGCGCCGATGGCCAGCACGACGGCGCCGACGGTCGCACCCAGCGCGCCGCTGCCCGGCTTGCTGATGCCGGCCAGCATCTCCTGGATGCCCTGGGCGGCGTTCGGGCCCATCAGGCCGGAGATCTGGCCGAACAGCTCGCCGCGCACCGCCTCCTCGCCGAACACGAGGCCGGCCACCGACAGCACGATCAGCAGCAGCGGCGCCAGCGAGAACACGGTGTAGTACGACAGCGCCGCGCCCATGCTCGGCGCGTAGTCGGCCAGCCAGGCCGACAGCGAGCCCTTGATCAGCGCCCACCAGGTGGAGGCCGACCAGCGGGAGGCTTCGGCCAGCGCCTGGGGAGCGCTGCCGCCATCCGGCGCGACCGATGTTTGCTGCATGACTTTCCTGCCTTCCTGCCTTCCTGCCCCTCACGCTGCAACGCCTGCTTCAGGCGATGCCCGCAAAGGATAGGAAG
>SEEY01000018.1 GCA_004211235.1 Rubrivivax sp. | reverse complement strand
GTCGTGGCGCTCCTTGCCGTTGAAGCGGATGCCGATGTCGTGCTCGAACACGGCGGCGACGTGGTGGGGGCTGCGCGGGTCGACGCTGAGGTGGTCGGGCAGTTCGGGGCGGCTGGCTTCGGACATGTCGGTTCGGTTGCGGTGAGGCAGGGCGCGCATTGTCGCGCGCCAAAGTGGGGATACCGCCGGGCGCCGGGGCGGCCCAGCATGGCGGCATGACGGAGATCACCCTGCTGCTGACGGCGCTGGCCGGCGGCGACGCCGATGCGCGCGACCGGCTCTACACGCTGCTGTACCCGGAGCTGAAGCGGCTGGCGCGGAGTCATCTCGCCGGACATGCGCCGATGACGCTGGAACCGGCCGCGCTGATCCACGAGGTGTGGCTGAAGAGCGCGGGCCATGAAAGCGCGCAGCACCGCGCGCAGTTCTTCGCCCACGCCAGCAAGGTGATGCGCAGCGTCCTCGTCGACCACGTGCGCAGCCGGCATGCCGACAAGCGCGGCGGCGGCGCGCAGGTCACCTTGTCGACGGCGGCGCTCGAACAGCTCGCCCCGCCCGACGTGCTCAAGCTCGACGACGTGCTGCAGACGCTGGAACGCGCCGACGGCCGGGCCCACCAGGTCGTGGAGATGCGTTTCTTCGGCGGGCTGGAACTGGAAGAGATCGCCGCGCTGCTGGGCGTGTCGGTGCCCACGGTCAAGCGGGACTGGCGCAAGGCGCGTGCGTTTCTCTTCGAAGCTCTGCAGACATGAGCGTCGCCGACCAGGCCGCTGCGCTGGCGGCCTTCGATGACTGGCTGGACGCGACGCCGGACGACCGCGAGGCGCTGCTGGCCGCCCTGCCATCGGCCGAGCGCGAGCGGCTGCTGGCACTCATCAAAGCCGACGAAGCTGCCGACGCGAGAGGTTTCCTGGCCGAGCCGGCGCAGCTTCGCGCCGCCGCGGCCGACCTCACCGGCCAGGTGCTGGGCGCCTGGACGCTGACGGCGCCGCTGGGCAGCGGCGGCATGGGCGAGGTCTGGCGGGCGCGGCGCAGTGACGGCGCGCACAGGAGCGAGGCGGCCATCAAGCTGCTGCACAGCCCGTGGCGCGGCGTGGCCGCGCAGGCGCGCTTCCACCGCGAGGGCGAGCTGCTGGCGCGGCTGACGCATCCGCACATCGCGCGGCTGCTGGATGTCGGCGAGGCGCTGCTCGGCGGCACGCGCACGCGCTACCTGGTGCTGGAGCTGGTGGAGGGCGAGCGCATCGACGCGTGGTGCGAGGCGCATCGGCTGGATGTGGCGGCACGGCTGCGGCTCTTCCTGCAGGTCTGCGACGCGGTGGCGCATGCGCACGCCAGGCTGGTGGTGCACCGCGATCTCAAGCCCGGCAACATCCTCGTCACCGCGGACGGCCAGGTGAAGCTGCTGGACTTCGGCGTCGCCAAGCTGTTGGCCGACGAAACAGGCGACGGCGACCAGGAACTGACCGCGCAGGCGGCGGCCGGGCTGACGCCCGAGTACGCCGCGCCGGAACAACTGCGCGGCGAGCCGGTCAGCACGGCCACCGACGTCTACGCCCTCGGCCGCCTGCTGTGCCTGCTGCTGACCGGCCAACGCGAGCCCGGGCCGGCATTGCGCGGCGACCTGGCGCTGATCGTCGCCAAGGCCGTGAAGCTGCGGCCCGAGGAGCGCTATGCCGGCGCCGTCGCGCTGGCCGACGATGTCCGCCGCCACCTCGCCCATGAGCCGATCACCGCCCGGCCCGACTCGCTGGCCTACCGCAGCGCCAAGTTCGCTCGCCGCTACCGGCTGCAGCTGGCGGCACTGGCCCTCGTGATCGCCAGCCTGCTGGCCGGTGTGGCGGCTGCCACCTGGCAATGGCAGCAGGCGCGCCTGGAAGCCGAGCGCACGCGCCGTGTGCAGAGCGTGCTGACCGAGCTGCTGGCCGGCCTCAGCCCGGACGCATCGGGCAGCGCCACGGTACCGATGATCGAGCTGCTGCGGCGCAGTTGGGCCGAGGCAAAGCGCCGTCTGGCCGGCGACCCCGCGCTGCTCGCCGAAGTCGCGCGGCCGCTCGGCCTGCTGCTGGTGCAGAACGGCGACGTGCCGCAGGCCATCGAGGCGCTGCAGATGAGCCGCGCGCAGGCCCTGCGTGATGGCCGGGCGGACAGCGCCGAGCAGCGCGAGGTGACGTTCGAGCTGGCCACGATGCTGCAGCGGCAGGGCGGCCAGGGCCAGGGTCTGCAGGCCGAAGCCCTGCTGCGCGGCCTGGCCGCCTCGGCGACGGACGATTTCGCCCTGTTCGCGCGCGCCAGCCTGGGGGAGATGGCCCTGGAGGCCGGCCGGCTCGGCGAAGCCCGCGCGCAGCTCACTCAGGCGGTGCAGCTTGCGCTGGCCCATCACTCCGCGCAGCACCGCAGTTATGTGAAGGCGGCCGACCTGCTGGCGGCCGTGGCCCGTGCCGAGGGCAAGTGGGACGAGTCGCGGCAGTGGTTCGCCGCCGTGGCCGCCGCCACCGGCTCGGCCCGGCCGGTCGACGCGGCCCTCGCGCGGCTGTCGCTGGCGACGCTGGAAGCCGAGATGGGCCATCACGCCCAGGCCGTGCCGCTGCTGCGTGATTCGGTGGAGGAACTGACGCGCGTGATCGGCGCCTCGCACGTGCAGACGCTCTATGCCCGCGCCTGGTGGGCCGCGGCGTTGTTCGATCACGGCGAGCCGGAGGCGGCACTCGCCCAGGCACGCCTCGCCGTGGCCGACGCGCAAGGCGCCGCGGACGTGGACGCGCTTGCGCTGCTGAACCTGACACTGGCCCGCCTGGAGCTGCTGACCGGCGCAGGCGCTTCAGCCGAGGCGCGGCTTCGCGCTGCGTGGACGCACTTCTCGGGCACGCCCGGGTCGGCGCAGGCCCGGCGGGCACGGCTGCTGCTGGGCGAAATGGAACTGCGGCGCAACCGGCCCGAGCCGGCGCTGGCCTGGCTGCAGCCGGCGCTGGAGGGCGGCGCGGGCGCGGCCGATCACTGGCTCGCGCTGGCGCTGGCGGGCGTGGCGCATCTGGAACTGGGCCAGGCCGACCGGGGTCGGCGCGAACTGGCCGAAGCCGGCACAGCTGCCGACGTGGCCCTGCCGCCCGGCCACGCGGACCGCGAGCGCGCCAGGGCCCTGGCGGCCGTGGCGGCGTGGACCGTGGAGCCAGGCGCGCGCCTGCCAGCCCAGGCGGCCCTGGCGCGCTACGCGCAGGCGCTGGACACTCGGGTGGACGCGGCACGCGTGCGTGCCGAACTGCTCTCGATGGCTTCTTCCGCGAGCCCGCCCCGGGCCGCCCTCCTCGCGCTGTTGCGCTACTGAAAGGACCGCCATGCGTCGCTTCATCACTTGTTCGTTGCTGGTCCTGCTGGGCAGCCACGCGACTGCCCAGGTCACCGCCGCGCCCGACAAGGCCGCCAAGGCCGCCAAGGCCATCAAGGCCGCACCGGCCGCCAGCGCCACCACCACCGGCAGCGCCGGCACGGGCGGCGCGACGAATGCCGGCGGCAGCGGCGGCGGCGTGGGCAGCGACAAGGGCACGAGTGGCCAGCAGATCGGCCCCAAGAAGCCGCCGAAGTGCCCCGAGGACGGTGCCGCGCTCTGCCCGAAGGTGAAGGCCGTCGGGCAGTAGGCGCAGACGTCGGGTCAGCCTTTCGTCACGACCAGCGTCAGGTCGTACTTGCCGCCATCGCCGCGGATGGTGATCGTCTTGGTCTTCGGCCCCGCGGCCACGTCGAGCAGGTTGGCGCTCAGCGCCACCTCCACCGTCGTGCCGACGCGGTCATCGAAGTTCGGCGCGCCCGTCGGGATGCCCAGCGCCCCGTGGATGTCGGTCTTCAGCTTGCTGACGCGCTGGGCGCGCGTCATGCCCGCCGAGGCCGCCAGCGCGCCGACGACCGCCGCCTTGACCAGCTCACGCGCCGCCGACGGCTTGCCGTCGTCATGCTCCATCATCGACACCAGGATGATGGCGTTGGCCGGGTTAGGGATGGCCTTGGCGCTGCCCGACGGACCCCAGGCATTGCGGCGCCAGACGAGGAAGGGAAAGTCGCTCGGGTTGACGCCGGGCTGCAGCGGCTGCGTCGTGCGGCTCTCGCCTTCGTCGAAGTCGCCCCAGGGGCCGTAGAGCGTGACCTCGGCGTTGGGCAGCACGGGATTGGTCAGGTCGACGGCGGTGATGAGCACATAGGGCTCGTCCGAGCCGACTTCGTCGGTCTCGATGCGGCACTTGATCTTCTTCAGCGCGATGGTGACGGGCAATGCAGCCATGAGAGTCTCCTTGGACAGTGGATGAAGCACGGCGACATGCCGGCTCCTCTGCAAGGACGCACTGCGACCGCGCCAGGGATCAGCCGGCGCGACGTAAAAACTACCGCCGCCATCGACCGCAACACCCCGCAACGGGTTATCCCGCCGTGCCCAGCGGCATGGCGCGCATTTCGTCGGACACTGCGCGCCGTTCCCCTACAGGAGACCCCATGTTGAAGACCACCCGCCGCGCGGTGCTGGGCGCCATCAGCGCCGCCGTGCTCGCGTTCGTTCCCGGCCTTGCATCGGCCGCACCGGCTGCACCTGCAACGGACCGCTGGCAGATCCCCGTCCACACCAAGAAGCTCGCCAACGGCCTGACCGTCATCGTCTCGCCCGACGCGAGCAGCCCGACCGTGGGCATCAGCGTCGTCTACAAGGTCGGCATGCGGCTGGAGCCGAAGAACCGCACCGGCTTCGCCCACCTGTTCGAGCACCTGATGTTCCAGGGCACGCCCAAGGCGCCCAAGGGCGTGTTCGACCAGACCATCACGTCCGGCGGCGGCAACAACAACGGCTCGACGCGGCCCGACTTCACCAACTACATCGAGACCGCGCCGTCCTCGGCGCTCGAATCCATGCTGTGGCTGGAGGCCGACCGCATGACGACGCTGGACTTCAACCCGACGACGCTGAAGAACCAGCAGGATGTCGTCAAGGAGGAGATCCGCGTCAACGTGCAGAACGCGCCCTACGGCGGCTTCATGTGGCTGGACATCTCGGCCCTGGCCTTCGACAAGTGGGAGAACAAGCACGACGGCTACGGCAGCTTCGTCGACCTGGAGACCGCCAACCTCGACGACGTGCGCGCCTTCCACCGCGACTTCTACGGCCCCAACAACGCGGTGCTGTCCATCGCCGGCGACGTGACGCCGGCCCAGGGCTTTGCGCTGGCCCAGAAGTACTTCGGCAAGATCAAGGCGCGGCCGACGCCCAAGCCGTCGGACTTCACCGAAGGCCTGAACACCGCCGAGCGCCGCCTCACCCAGCCCGACAAGCTGGCCCAGGTGCCGGCCGTCGCCGCCGCCTGGAAGCTGCCCACCCGCGGCAGCCGTGACCAGGCCCCCTTCGCCGTGCTCGGCCAGCTGCTGGCGGGCGGCGACGCCTCGCGCTTCTACCAGGGCCTCGTCAAGGGCCGCGAACTGGCGTTGAACGTCAGCTCGCTGTATGGCCTGACCGGCGTGTGGGAGTACGACGGCCCGAGCCTGTTCACCGTGTTCGCCCTCTACAAGCCGACGACGAATGCCGACGCGCTGCTGGCCGGCATGGACGAGGAGATCGCCAAGGTCGTGAAGGACGGCGTCGACGACACGACGCTGAAGAACCTCAAGACCGCGCTGCTGGCCGATTGGTACAACGACCAGGAGATGTTCCTGCGCCGCGCCGACCGCCTGGCCAAGCTGCAGGTAATGTGGGGCGACGCGAACGTCGTCAACAAGGTGCCGGGGTGGATCGAAGGTGTCACGTCCGCCGACGTGCAGCGCGTCGCCGCCACCTACCTGACCCAGGCCAACCGCTCGGTCATCGACCGCAAGCCCGCCGCCATGCTGGCCGCGCCCGCCGCCGCCAAGCCGGCCTCCCAACCCTGATGCCGGAGCCGTCGACATGAACAAGCCCATGCACAACACCTTCCGCCTCGGCCTCATCGTGGCCGCCATCGCTCTCGCCGGCGCCGCCCAGGCTGCCGCCGTCAAGATGCCCGCAGAGCTGCCGCCCTTCGGCAAGGACAAGCCGCTCGTCGTGCCCAACATCACGCAGCAGACGCTGTCCAACGGCCTGCAGGTCTGGGTGGTGCCGCGCAACGGCATCCCGCGTGTGGACTACGTGCTCGCGGTGCGCGGTGCCGGCTTCGGCGCGGACGCGGCCGACGCGCCGGGCCGCGCCAAGCTGCTCGCCGGCCTGCTGTCCGAAGGCACGACGCAGCGGAGTTCCAAACAGATTGCGGAAGCCGCGCAGGCCATGGGCGGCGGCGTCGGCGCCTCGGCCAGCAACGACGGCATCAGCGTCTCCGGCAACGCGCTGGCCACGCACGCCGGCGACATGCTGACCCTGCTCGCCGAGGTGGCGCGCCAGCCTGCCTTCCCGGACGGCGAGGTGCAGCTCGCCAAGGTCAATGCGCTGCAGGGCCTGAAGGCCGCCAGCACGCAGCCGGGCTTCCGTGCCGCCAAAGCGCTGGACGGCGCGATCTACGGCGACCATCCCTACGGCCACACGCAGGAGACCGAGGCCGCCATCAACGCCGTGACGGCCGAGGGCCTGCGCGCCGAGCATGCGCGGCGCTTCCGCCCCGACCGGGCGCTGCTGGTCATCACCGGCCGCATCGACACCGCCCAGGCCATGAAGCTGGCGCAGGCGGCGTTCGGCGACTGGAAGGCATCGGGCGACGCCCTGCCCGAGCTGCCCCAGCCCGCCTCGGCCGCACCGGTGCAGCGCCTGCTGCTGGAGCGCCCGGGCAGCGTGCAGGCCACGCTGCGCCTGGGCCGCCCGGGCATCGCGGCCAGTGGCGACGAGCAGGTGGCCCTGCGCGTGGCGAGCACCATCCTCGGCACCGGCTTCTCCAGCCGCCTGAACCAGAACCTGCGCGAGGAAAAGGGCTACACCTACGGCGCGCGGGCCGGCGGCCAGTCCTGGCGCGCCGGCGGCGCCATCACCGGCGGCGCGGACGTGCGCAACGAGGTGGCGGGCGCGGCGATGACGGAGTACGTCAACGAGTACCGGCGCCTCGGCGCCGAGCCCGTGCCCGAGTCCGAGCTGTCGATGAACAAGCGCTTCATGGCCGGCAGCTACCTCGTCAGCACCCAGCTGCAGGGCGCCTTGGGCCGGCAGCTGGCCGGCAACTGGCTGGTGGGCCTGCCGGCCGAGTTTCTCGGCAGGTTCGTGCCGGCCATCCAGAAGGTCACCGCGGCCGAGGTGCAGGCCATCGGCAGGAAGTACTTCGACCCGGGCGAGCAGAGCTGGGTCGTCGTCGGCGACTCGACCAAGATCGCCGAGCAGCTCAAGGGCTTCGGCGAGTTCACGGCGGTCAAGCCCTGACGCGAGCAGCGCGGGCTGCTGACAGCCGCTGTCAGCGCCCGCGCAGAGCATGGCGGCCTTCGTCAACCAGGAGACCGCCATGCAACCCGACTGCCTCATCCTCTACGTGAACAGCCCCGCCGAGAGCGCACTGTTCTACCGTTCGCTGCTCGGCCGCGACGCCGTCGAGCAGAGCCCGAACTTCGCGATGTTCATGCTCAACGACAAGACGATGCTGGGCCTGTGGGCAGCGCACGACGTGCAGCCGGCAAGCGGCCTGCGCGGTGGCGGCGCGGAGATCGGCATCACGGTGCCGACCGACGCGGAAGTGGACGCCGCAGTCGCCACATGGCGGGTCGCCGGCTGGCCGGTGCTGCAGGCGCCGACGGTACTCGACTTCGGCTACACCGCCGTGACGGCCGACCCGGACGGCCACCGGGTCCGCATCTTCCGGCCGACGCAGGGTTGAGCCGGCACGCGGCGTGAACTCGCCGTTATATTGCTCGCCGATGCGGTTGACGCAGACGACGCAGACGACGGTTCACCGGGAGATTCGATGACGACAACGACGCTGCGGGCGCTGGCGATCGTCAATGCCTTGCTCATCGCCGGTCCAGCGCTCGCCCAGGAGTCCGCCGGCTCGGACGACGTTTGTCGCGTGCGGGCACCGAGGATTCCGGTCGTCGACTGGAGTGGCCAGGCGGCCTACCGCGCCAAGGCGACGGTCAAGGACGGAAAGGTCGTTGCAGCCGAGATCACCAGCCTCACCCGGGGTGTGGAGCGGCGCGCCCAACGCAGCATCGTCCAGGCAATCAGCGAGGCGCTGCGAAACGCCAGTTGCCAGCCGGGCGACCATGTCTTCGAGAAGACCTTCTCGGTCGACATCCCGCCGGCCGCCGCCGCAACCCCAGCGTCCGACAACGCTCGCTGAACCGCGCGCCTCAGCGGGTGCGCCGCGGCTTGCTCTTGCCGCGCAGCTGAGCACCGGCACTGGCGTTGCCGCGCGTCGCCGGCGTGTCCACCGCCGGGTTGGCGGGCTTCACGAGCCCGCTTTTCGCCGAGACGACCACGCTCTGGTACTCGGCCGCGTAGTGTTTGCGCATGCGCACGATCTCGCGCGTGTACTTGCCGGCGAGCTGCTGCTTTTTCGTGTCCGACAACAGTCGGCCGGCGACGTGGAAGAACTTGGCCTCTTCTTCCTTCAGGTGATGCCGCACCTTGAAGCTGAGCTCCTTGGCGGTGGCGATCCAGCCGTCCTGCTGCTTGTTGCGAACCGACAGGTCTTCCAGCAGTTCGTCCACCTGGTGATGCTCGTGCAGCGCATGCCGGGAGGCGTCGAGCCCGCCGTCTTCCATCAGCAGCGGCACATAGAGATGACGCTCCTCCGCTGCGGCATGCGCCATCAGCTCGACCTTCAACTGCAGGAACAGCAGCTGGCGCACCGCCATGTCGCCGCGCGAGGCGGTGAGCTTGCGACACAGGTCGCGCTGCAGATCGTGGCTTTCGCGGATGGCGTCGAAGATCATGCAGTGGCTTCCTGAATCGAGAGGGTGGCCGATTCTGCGGACGAGAAGGCCTCGCGTCTGTCGGACTGGGCCGCTTCACTCGGCATGCGGCTAGGCTCGCGCGCCGCCGGGAAAGGCACGAATGGGGACGACGAATTGATCAGCAGCGCAGCGGGCGCGAGCAGCCGTACGCCTTCGTCTACGAGAACGACTGATCAGACCGCGTAGCGCTTCCTCACGTTGGCGAGCGCGCGGCGGTAGGCCGGATCGACGTCCTCCGCGCGGCCGGCCGTCAGCGCCAGGTCTTCCAGCAGGCCGTTGTGCAGGCCGTAGACCCAGCCGTGCACGACGACCTCCTGGCCGCGGTGCCAGGCGTCCTGCACCACGGTCGTGTGGCAGGCGTTGCGGGCCTGCTCCAGCACGTTCAGTTCGCACAGGGCATCGACGCGCCGAGGCTCGGGCACGGTGCTCAGCCATTCGCTGTGCATGTGGCGCACGTCCTGCACGTGGCGGATCCAGTTCTCCACCAGGCCGACGCGAAGGTCGTACAGCGCCGCCTTCACGCCGCCGCAGTTGCTGTGGCCGACGACGATGATGTGCTTGACCTTGAGGTGGTCCACCGCGAACTGCATGACGGACAGGCAGTTCAGGTCCGAGTGCACGACGACGTTGGCGACGTTGCGGTGCACGAACAGCTCGCCCGGCAGCAGGTCGACCAGCTCATTGGCCGGCACCCGGCTGTCGGCGCAGCCGATCCACAGGTATTGCGGCGTCTGCTGCTTGATCAGTCGCGAGAAAAAGCCCGGTTCACCCGCCTCGATGTCGGCGGCCCAGCGCTTGTTGTTGTCGAGCAGGTCCTGGAGTTCGTGGTTCGATGCGTTCGTCATGCCGGCATTTTCTCAGCCAGGAGTTACATCGTCTCGGCAAACAGTTCGCGGCCGATCAGCATGCGGCGGATCTCCGACGTGCCCGCGCCGATTTCGTAGAGCTTCGCGTCACGCCAGAGCCGGCCCAGCGGGTAGTCGTTGATGTAGCCGTTGCCGCCGAAGATCTGCACGCCCTCGCCGGCCATCCAGGTCGCCTTCTCGGCCGTCCAGAGGATGACGCTGGCGCAGTCCTTGCGCACCTGGCGCACATGCTCGGCGCCCAGCATGTCGAGGTTCTTGGCCACCGTGTAGGCAAAGCTGCGCGCCGCCTGCAGCACGGTGTACATGTCGGCCACCTTGCCCTGGATGAGCTGAAACTCGCCGATGCTCTGGCCGAACTGCTTGCGGTCGTGGATGTACGGGATCACGTTGTCGATGACTGACTGCATGATGCCCAACGGCCCGCCGGTCAGCACGGCGCGTTCGTAGTCCAGGCCCGACATCAGCACCCTGGCGCCGCCGTTCACCGCGCCCAGCACGTTCTCGGCCGGCACCTCGACGTTGTGGAACACCAGCTCCCCGGTGTGCGAGCCGCGCATGCCGAGCTTGTCGAGCTTTTGCGCGACGCTGAAACCCGGCATGCCCTTCTCGACGAGGAAGGCCGTCACGCCGCGTGCGCCCAGCTCGGGGTCGGTCTTGGCGTAGACGACCAGCGTGTCGGCGTCCGGGCCGTTGGTGATCCACATCTTGGTGCCGTTGAGCAGGTAGAAGCCGCCCTTCTCCTCGGCCTTCAGCTTCATGCTGAGCACGTCCGAGCCGGCGCCCGGTTCACTCATCGCCAGCGCGCCGACATGCTCGCCGCTGATGAGCTTGGGCAGGTATTTCGCGCGCTGCGCGTCATTGCCGTTGCGCCTGATCTGGTTCACGCACAGGTTGCTGTGCGCACCGTAGGACAGGCCGACGGATGCGCTCGCCCGGCTGATCTCTTCCATGGCCACCATGTGGGCGAGGTAGCCCATGTCCGCGCCGCCGTACTGCTCCGGCACGGTGATGCCCAGCACGCCCAGGTCGCCCATCTTGCGCCACAGGTCCATCGGGAACTGGTCGCTGCGGTCGATCTCCGCGGCACGCGGCGCGATCTCCGCGTCGGCGAAGGCACGCACCGCGTCGCGCAAGGCATCGACGTCGTCGCCGAGCTGGAAGTTGAGGCCGGGCAGATTCATGGTCAGGTCTCCTGATGGCTCGCTCGGTGCCCGGTTGTGCCAGGCCCGATGGGCGCTTTGATTGACGTAAACGTCAACTTTAGCCGCTGGCCTCTGAGGGCTGTGGCAGCAGCCGGCGCACGAGCGGGTGGGCGATCTTCTTGTCGGTGCCGACGGCGTAGAAGGCCTCCTCGACGCCGACGCAATCGCCCACGCGCACCAGGCCGTCGCGGTCCACGAGCTTGTCGCTCATCAGCACGGCGGCCGGGAACACGCCCATGCCGGCGCCACCGAACGTGGCCAGCAGCGCGCTGTCCTCGAACTCGCCAGCCACCTTGGCGCGCACGCCGTTTCGTTCCAGCCATTGGTCCAGGCGCGGGCGCACGGCGGCGTGGTCGGTGGGCAGCAGCAGCGGCACGTCGGCCAGCGAGGCGGGGAAGTCCCGCATGGCGGCCTCGGCCCAGCGCGGCGCCGCGAACCAGGCGATGGGCGAGGTGCCCAGCGCGTGGCTGTAGACGCGCAGGTTGGGGTTGGGCGGCGCCGGGCGGTCGGCCAGCACGACGTCCAGCCGGTGCAGCGCCAGGTCACCGAGCAGGTCGTCGAACTCGTCTTCGTGGCAGAGCAGGCGCAGGTGGGGCGTGTCGATGATCGGTTCGAGCAAGCGCTGAACGACGAGCTTGGGCAGGCCGTCGGAGATGCCCACGGCCAGGCGCACGGTCGGGGCTGTCGACGCGTCGCGCACGCGTTCGGGCAGCGACTCGCCGAGCGAAAAGATCTGCTCCGCCGTCTCCAGCGCGGCCTGGCCCGCGTCCGTCAGCGTCAATCCCCGGCCCGCGGGCTTCAGCAACGCGGCGCCGAGCGACTGCTCCAGCTCGCGCACCTGGGTCGAGACGGTCTGCACCGACAGGCCGAGCCGCTCCGCCGCGCGCGTCAACCCGCCTTCCTTGGCCACAGCCCAGAAATAGTAGAGATGGCGGTAGCTGAAGCTCATGCTCATGGCAGTGACTCATCAAGTTATGCAGAAGAATTGCTTCGCCATTCTCTGCTTTTATTTGAGTGTCAAGCTGCCTACGCTTCGCGCATCGTTCTATTTCAATGGAGGTCTGCCATGCAAACCCGCCCTACTGCCATCGCCATGCCCTATGGCACCACGCTCGACCGCGGCGCTGCGCACCGCGTGCTGCGCAATACCTACGCGCTGCTGTCGCTGACGTTGCTTTTCAGCGCCGGCGTCGCGGCGGCCGCGGTGGCCTTCAACGTGCCGTCGCCGGGCATCATCCTGATGCTGATCGTCTACTTCGGCCTGCTGTTCGGCATCCACAAGCTGAAGAACAGCGGCATGGCGGTCGGCCTGGTGTTCGCGCTGACCGGCTTCATGGGCCTGACGCTTGGCCCCTTGCTGACCCGCACGCTGGCCCTTCCGGCCGGTGGCCAGGCGGTGATGTTGGCCCTCGGCGCCACCGGCGCGGTGTTCCTGGCGCTGTCGGCGTACGCGACGACCACCAAGCGTGACCTCTCATGGATGGGCGGCTTCCTGTTCGCCGGCATGATCGTCGCCGTGCTGGCCGGCCTGGCTGCGATCTTCTTCCAGATCCCGGCGCTGGCGCTGACCGTCTCCGCGGTCGTCGCCCTGCTGTCGGCCGGCCTCATCCTGTTCGAGACCAAGCAGATCGTCGACGGCGGCGAGACGAACTACGTGCTGGCCACCGTCAGCCTATTCGTGTCGATCTTCAACTTGTTCACGAGCCTGCTGCAACTGTTCGGCTTCATGGGTTCGGACGACTGAGGTTGCCCCGCGCCCAGGGGATCGCCCGGGGCGCGGCCCTGCCGATCAGGGCAGTAGCATCCGCCGCCATAGAAGGGATGGCGGGAGGCCACATTGATCGTCGACAAACGCCTGGCCTCGGCCTTCGCCAGGCTTGGCCTGACCGGGGACCCCGATGCGCGCGCTGTGCGTCAGGCCTATGCGCGGCAGCTCAAGCAGATCGACCAAGCTACCGAGATCGCGGCGTTCCAGGCACTGCGCGAGGACTACGAGCTTGCGTTAACCGCCGTGCAGCGGCTGGCAGCCCCGTCCCGGAAGAGTGATCACACGTGCGTCACGACGGCCAGCCTGCCACCGGCCACGGACCCCGACCTGCTGGACAGCGCCAAGCTCGCCGAAGCGACGTTCGCAGAGCTGGCCCAGGAGCTGGCCACGGGCATCGACAGCCCCGCGGCCGCCTCCGCCGTACTGAAGGAAGCGCTTCAGCGACTGGTGAGCCTCGAGGCCGGAAAACGTTTCGAGCAGCGGCTGGCGGACCTGCTCGCCCAAGGCTGGCAACCAGGGCATGAATTCCTGCTCGAAGCAGCCAGCGCCGCCTTTGGCTGGACTGACGACCACGGTCATCTGCGGGCGCTTGGGGGCTCCGGCTGGCTGCTCCAGGAGGCCCTCATAGAACAGCAGGCATTTCTCGACCAGCCGGAGGGCGTGCTGCATCGCCAACGCAACCTCGTGCGCCGGCTTCGCGATGCCACTCCGCCATCGCGCACGCTGCTGCGTGACGAGCAGTCGATGGTGACCCTGCTGGTGCGGCGCTTCCCTAACTGGCTGGGTATCGTCACTTCGATGGAGAACGTCGAGCGATGGCTGGGCGGGCCTGACGCGCTGCAGGCTGCACGGGAATCGGCTCAGCCGGCCTTGCCAGTCGAAGCCGGCGAGCGCCGTTTTTCCGATGCGCAAGTCATCTGGCTGCTGCTGTGGCTGGTGTTCATGGCCTGGCGCTATTTCGGCTGACCTCCAGCAGCCAGCGGTGGCGCGCGACGCCGACTCGACCAGCCACGCGGCTACGAGGCGGAGATGCGTAGGTGAGGCGCGAACAGCGCGGCGCATCAATTGACGTTAACGTCAACCGACGGACCTAGAATTCGTCTCCGATCAAGGAGACAAGCCATGACCGATCTCGCCGCCGACCACAAGGCGCTGGCCGAGTACCGCCCGACCCACAAGGTCCGTTTCGTCACCGCCGCCAGCCTGTTCGACGGGCATGACGCCGCCATCAACATCATGCGGCGCATCCTGCAGGGCATGGGCGCGGAGGTCATCCACCTCGGGCACAACCGCTCGGTGGACGAGGTCGTCACGGCGGCCCTGCAGGAGGATGCGCAAGGCATCGCCATCTCCTCCTACCAGGGCGGGCATGTCGAGTACTTCAAGTACATGGTGCAGCTGCTGAAGGAGCGCGGCGGCGCGCACATCCAGGTGTTCGGCGGCGGCGGCGGCGTCATCGTGCCGGCCGAGATCCGCGAGCTGGCCGAGCACGGCGTGCGCATCTTCAGCCCGGAGGATGGGCAGCGCATGGGCTTGGCAGGGATGATCGGCGAGATGGTCATGAAGGCCGATCAGGACTTCAGCGTCCATGCGCCCAAGGATCTGTCCTTCATCACCGGCCACTCCGAGTCTGCGTGGCGGTCACTTGCGCAGCTGCTGACGGCGCTTGAGAACGGCAAGGCGGACGGATCAATCGTCGATGCGCTGCGTTTGCAGGCCAAAGACATCAAGACGCCCGTGCTCGGCATCACGGGCACCGGCGGCGCGGGCAAGTCCAGCCTGACCGACGAGCTGATCCGCCGCCTGCGCCTGGACCAGGGCGACGCGTTGCGCGTGGCGCTGATCTCCATCGACCCGTCGCGCCGCAAGAGCGGTGGCGCGCTGCTGGGCGACCGCATCCGCATGAACGCGATCTCGCCCTGGAGCCAGGGGCCGCGTGTCTTCATGCGCAGCCTGGCCACGCGCGATTTCGGCTCGGAGATTTCTCCCGCCCTCCCCGACGTCATCGCCGCCGCCAAGGTCGCCGGCTTCGACCTCGTCATCGTCGAGACGAGCGGCATCGGCCAGGGCGACGCGGCCATCGTGCCGCTGGTCGATATCCCGATGTACGTCATGACGCCGGAGTTCGGCGCCGCGAGCCAGCTCGAGAAGATCGACATGCTGGACTTTGCGGAGTTCGTGGCCATCAACAAGTTCGACCGCAAGGGCTCGCTGGACGCGCTGCGCGACGTGGCCAAGCAGGTGCAGCGCAACCGCGAGGCTTTCAGCCAGTCGCCGGACACGATGCCGGTGTTCGGCACCATGGCCAGCCGCTTCAACGACGACGGCGTCACGGCGCTCTACCAGGCGCTGAAGACTCGCCTCGGCCTCGGCGCCGGCCGCCTGCCGCAGGTTGACACGCGCCACAGCACGCACCAGACCCCCATCGTGCCGGCCAACCGCGTGCGCTACCTCGCCGACATCGGCGAGACCGTGCGCGACTACAAGGCACGGGCGCGCAGGCAGGCCGCGCTGGCCCGCGAGATCCAGCAGCTGGAGGCCAGCCGCGCGATGCTCGAGGCGGCCAACCCTGACAAGCAGGGCGCCCGTATCGCCCTGGCGGATCTCGCCGAACAGCGCCGCGGCAAGCTCGATGGCGACGCGCGGCAGCTGCTTGCGCAATGGCCCGACATGGTCAAGGCCTACGCGGGCGACGAATACGTGGTGAAGAGCCGGGACAAGGAGATCCGCACCGCACTGATCACCAAGAGCCTGTCAGGCACGCCCATCCGCAAGGTCGTGCTGCCGACCTACGAGTGCCACGGCGAGCTGCTGAAGTGGCTGATGCTGGAGAACGTGCCCGGCAGCTTCCCCTACGCGGCCGGCGTGTTCGCCTTCAAGCGCGAAGGTGAAGACCCGACGCGCATGTTTGCGGGCGAAGGCGATGCCTTCCGCACCAACCGCCGCTTCAAGCTGGTCAGCGAAGGCATGCCCGCCAAGCGCCTGTCCACGGCCTTCGACTCGGTGACGCTCTACGGCGCCGACCCTGCGCCGCGGCCGGACATCTACGGCAAGGTCGGCAACAGCGGCGTCAGCATCGCCACGCTGGACGACATGAAGGTGCTC
This sequence comes from Rubrivivax sp., assembly GCA_004211235.1. Next base: position 978 of record SEEY01000018.1, on the reverse strand, counting down.
TACGACGGCTTCGATCTGTGCTCGCCCACCACGTCGGTCTCGATGACGATCAACGGCCCGGCGCCATCGATCCTGGCGATGTTCATGAACACGGCCATCGATCAGAACCTCGCCAGGTTCAAGACGGACAACGGCCGCGAGCCAACCGCCGACGAAGCCGCCAAGATCAAGGACTGGGTGCTGGCCAATGTCCGCGGCACCGTGCAGGCCGACATCCTCAAGGAAGACCAGGGCCAGAACACCTGCATCTTCTCGACCGAGTTCTCGCTCAAGGTCATGGGCGACATTGCCGAGTTCTTCGTGCACCACAACGTGCGCAACTTCTACTCGGTGTCGATCAGCGGTTATCACATCGCCGAGGCCGGCGCCAACCCGATCTCGCAGCTCGCGCTGACGCTCTCCAACGGCTTCACCTTCGTGGAGGCCTACCTGGCGCGCGGCATGCACATCGACGACTTCGCGCCCAATCTGAGCTTCTTCTTCAGCAACGGCATGGACCCGGAGTACACCGTGCTCGGCCGCGTCGCCCGCCGCATCTGGGCCATTGCGATGCGTGACCGTTACGGCGCGAACGAGCGGAGCCAGAAGCTGAAGTACCACGTGCAGACCTCGGGCCGCAGCCTGCATGCGCAGGAGATCGCCTTCAACGACATCCGCACCACGTTGCAGGCGCTCATCGCCGTCTACGACAACTGCAACTCGCTGCACACCAACGCCTACGACGAGGCCATCACCACGCCTACCGACGAGAGCGTGCGCCGGGCGATGGCCATCCAGCTCGTCATCAACCGCGAGTGGGGCCTGGCGAAGAATGAGAACCCGCTGCAAGGCTCGTTCATCGTCGACGAGCTGACGGAGCTGGTCGAGGAGGCGGTGCTGCAGGAGTTCGAACGCATCAGCGAACGCGGCGGCGTGCTGGGCGCGATGGAGACCGGCTACCAGCGCGGCCGCATCCAGGAAGAGTCGATGCACTACGAG